>NZ_JAUBTQ010000061.1:0-35113 GCF_036702515.1 Microcoleus sp. BROC3 | reverse complement strand
CAATTATGAGTTAGCTCTAGGGGGCTAAATTTAAAACTTCTGATTATAACATATATCTTTTTTGCAAGAGGTCTATTCTAAAGTTGGTAAATTGCAGCAACTTAATTTAAATTGTCCCAGAGCCGGCGATCGGTCTCAAGCGATCGGCCCTCAAGACGATCGCACTGCCCAGAAAGTAGCGCTATTCTTAGAAAAGGGATTTGTGTCAGCGAGACTCCCGGAGATTTTTATGAATATTACTTTGAGTCCTGAGCAGGTGAAATTAATCGAAGCACAATTAGCACTGGGGCAGTTTAGCTCGCCGGAAGAGGTGATTACAAAAGCCCTCCAGACTTTGACTCAAACGCGGAAGCTTTATTGCGAGTGGGTGGAGGAGGTTCGCTCTTCGGTGGAGGAAGCGGAGGCGGAACTATCACGGGGTGAGGGAATCCCGTTAGAGACTGCGATCGAGCAATTGCAGGAAAAGTTTCGCAAGGCACGAGAGGTTCAGGGATGAGCCGATGCTTTGTCTCTCCAACAAGCCGAGATTTGGATGCCATTGGTGATTATTTTGTTGGCTCAACTTTATACACAAAAAAAACCCTCAACTTTGTGAGGGCTTTGCGATGCCAGGAACGAGACTTGAACTCGTGACACGTGGATTTTCAGTCCACTGCTCTACCAACTGAGCTATCCCGGCTTGTTTTTTCGCGCTTTACTATCTTAGCAGACACATACAGAATTTAGCAAGCACTTTTCTCAATTAATTTTCGATCGCCCGGAACCCCCCGCCTGTAAGCTAAAAGCTGCAACCTAAAATCCAAGAATCGCAATGGCACAGCAACATCGGGACAGCGAGGGCAAGAGTCTGCTTGTCTTGGGCATAATTTGGCTGCTGGGGGCAATTAGCGATCGCCTCTGGTTTGCCCTCGATCGATCTGTCCCGGCGTGGGATCAAGCAGACTACCTGACTAGCACGCTGAAATACTTGCAGGCGTTGCAGCATCCTCAGTGGTTTTCCGGGGAGTGGTGGACAAACTTCTGGCTGCTTTCGACGAAAATTCCGCCCTTGGCATACATCTTAACGGTTCCGTTTCTTCGGGTTTTCGGTACTGGGGTCGATCGGGCAACCCTCGTTCATTTATTATTTAGTGCAATTCTCCTCGCCTCAGTCTACAGTCTGGGCGTCCAATTATTTAACCGGCAAGTCGGTTTGTGGGCCGCTGCAATTTGCGTTTTGTTACCGGGACTTTATCGGTTCCGCTTGCAATTTTTACTAGACTATCCCCTCACTGCGGCGATTACTTTTGCTTTCTATTGTCTGACAATGTGGAAGGCTTCTGAAGGAAGAAGTTCGGCAACTGATTCTGTAACGGATGTAACGGATGTAACCGATAGAACTCAGTTGAAAGAACGAACGAATAAAAAGTATAAATTCTCCCCCTCTCCCCCTTCCTCCCTCTCCCCCTCCCCCACTCTCCCCCTCTGCCCGTCATCTTTCTTTTGGGCGATCGCCTTTGGAATTTCTCTCGGCTTATCAATATTAGTTAAACACACTACCGTATTATTTCTATTTACCCCGATTTTGTGGCTGGCTGTGGGTGCTGTGCGGCAAAAAGCTTGGGGAAGATTAGGTCAATTAACGGGTGCTCTGTTGCTGTCGGTGGCGGTGTTTGGGCCCTGGGCGAAAACCAATTGGCTGTTAATTTTGACCGGGGGAAAACGGGCAACGGTGGATTCTGCGATCGCCGAAGGAGATCCGGGCATCAATACGATCGACGCTTGGATTTACTACGGTAAGCACTTACCCGAACACATTTCTTGGCCCCTGTTACTTATTCCCTTAGTAGGATTGATACTTTATTGGCGTCGCCGGCAAGATAGTTCGTCAATCTTGCATATTAACTCCTGTCGCTGGCTGGCTGTTTTCTGGGTAGGAGCTTATTTAATTAATTCTCTAAATATCAACAAAGACGACCGATATGTGATACCTTATTTGCCAGTTTTATCTATTTTCTTAGCCTACTGTTTAACGCTGTGGCCTTCTCGGTGGGGACGGCAAATTCGCTGGGGTACAATTGGCTTGGCAATTCTGACGATGCTGTTCCATATCTTGCCGCTGGGAGGGGCTTTTGGACATAGCTTAGTCCAAATTATCAGTCCCGGCAATTCTAACTATCCTTACTTGGGGAAAGAGTGGCCGCACCGTGAGGTAATTGCAGAAATTATTGATAGGGAACCTTATTTGCAATCTACTTTAGGCGTGTTGCCTTCGACGCCGGAAATTAACCAGCATAATTTGAATTTTTACGGTGCTTTGGCTAATTTTCAGGTTTACGGGCGGCAGGTGGGAACGAATTTAAAACAAGTGCCGCAAGATGTGCGATCGCTCTCTTGGTTCGTAACTAAAAGTGGCCCGCAAGGTTCGATTCGCGAACGGATTAAAAAAGCTCAAAATGCAGCCGTAACCGCGATTGAAAAAGGCGATAAATTTCAGTTAGAAAAAACTTGGATTTTGCCAGATTTTACTAATTTAAATCTTTATCGGAAGCGAGTGCAGCCTGTCGAAATACAGCCGTTGAATGAAGCGCGATTGCAAGTACAATTAGATGGAGTTACTGTCGCTGGAAAAGCAGTTCCCGGAGTCGCGCTGCCGGTTACTTATACTTGGTCTGGGCCTTGGCAGCAGTTGCAGTCTGGTTTAGTGTTGGTAACGTGGCAAAATCAGCAGTCTGGCGATATTCCACCGGGACAGACTTTCAGGATTTTACACGATCGCGCGATCGCCCAGGCGACTTTGCATCCGGGGATGCTGGAAGCGGATAAATTTGCTGTGGGGTTTCGAGTTGTCGATCGCACGGCGATGCTTCCTCCTGCTAATATTGCACCGGGAACTTACAATCTGCAAGCTACTTATCTAAATCGGAAAACCGCCGAAACTTATCCGATTAATGTGCCGGCAGTTAGTGTTAAAATCGAGGCAGAGCCTCTGGATATGCGTTCTCAGGCAGAGCCTGGAAACGATGATAATACAGATAAGCCCGAGTTAGATTTGGTGACTCAATTGCGGGCGATGGCGGTTAATTTACCCAAAGGATTGCCCGGTTTAGAACCGGTGTTTGAGCAGATTGGGCGCATCAATCAGTACGATCCAATTCAAGATTATACCGTGCAAGCAGAACAAGCGTTAGAATATCGGTTACAGCAGGAACCAAATAATCTAGAATTGGCTTATGCTTTGGCATTTTCTAGAGTATTGCAGCAGAATGTCAAAAGTGCGATCGCCGCCTTAGAAAAAGTCACTCAACTCGACTCAAAAAACCCTTACGCTTACGCCTATCTCGCTTTCGTACACCTGTACGGCTGGCATCCCAAAGCCGCTCAAACAGCCTTAAAACCTGCTCTCGCTCTCAACTCCAATCTACCGGAAATTAGAGTTTTAAACGGTGTAGCGGAACTGATGCAAGGTAATCTCATTCAAGCATGGCAAGATTTGCAATACTTAAAAAAACTCAAAATTTAACAATCCCTTTTATTGTGGCACGGGCGTCCCGCCTGTACTTCCGAATCGGTAAAAAACAGAAAACCAATGAACCAACCAAGAATTGTCTCTCTAATTCCCAGTGCCACCGAAATTGTAGCAGTTTTAGGATTAACCGACGCCATTGTGGGCCGTTCCCACGAATGCGACTATCCCCCAGAAATCCAAAATTTACCTGTTTGCACTCAGCCTAAATTCAATCCCGAAGGAACTAGCAGCGAAATTCACAACCGCGTAACAGAATTGTTGCAAAATGCCCTCAGCGTGTATAAAGTAGAAATAGATACTTTGGAAAAATTGCAGCCGACTCACATTATTACTCAAGCTCAATGTGAAGTCTGCGCTTGTTCTCTAACAGAGGTTGAACAAGCGGTAAGCACGCTGGTAAATAGCAAGCCAGAAATTATTTCTTTGCAGCCGAATCTGCTAGCAGAAATCTGGACGGATATTCAGCGAGTTGCTGATGCTTTGGGCGTAGATGCCAAAAGTGCGATCGATCTTTTGCAATCCCGCATCGATGCTATTACCTCGAAAACACAAGCATCATCTATTCTTACCACAAAACAGAAACTTCCCAAAGTAGCCTGCATCGAGTGGATTGAACCTTTGATGGCTGCGGGTAACTGGATTCCCGAATTAGTGGCAATGGCGGGAGGCAATTCGCTGTTTGGAATTGTCGGGGAACATTCCCCTTGGTTAAAATGGGAATCTTTAGTAGAAGCTAATCCCGATGTAATTATTTTCATGCCTTGCGGCTTTGATTTAAGCCGCACTCGCAGCGAAGCAATGCAGATAACTAAATACGCAGAATGGCCTAAGTTGCAAGCAGTAAAAACGGGGAAAGTTTACATAACTGACGGCAATTCTTACTTTAATCGGCCGGGGCCGAGATTGGTTGATTCCTTAGAAATTTTAGCAGAAATTCTCCATCCCGAAATCTTCGATTTTGGCTATCGGGGTAAGGGTTGGCAGCCCTTTTTGTAAGTACCTGCAGCTAGCTAAAGCTCGATCTATATTAATTCTGAATTGCCTGCCATACAAATAAGGACACAACAATGTTGTGTCCTTACTTCGCCTTCATTTAACCGAATCTGACATCAATTGATGCAAAAACCGCTAGTCTTACTTCGCATCAGCCGGTATCAGCACCTTGTCAATTACGTGAATAACGCCGTTGCTAGCTTTGATATCAGCTTTCACAACATTAGCGCCGCTGACAGTAACTTTGCCTGCGCTAACTGCCACCTTCAGCGAGGTGCCTTCAACACTTTTAACATCGCCGGATTTCAGGCTAGTAGATAAAACCGAACCAGGAACAACGTGGTAAGTTAAAATCTTAGTAAGTTTGGCTTTGTTGGCCGGTTTGAGCAAATCATCCACAGTTGCTTTTGGCAAAGCAGCAAATGCCGCGTCAGTCGGAGCAAAAACAGTGAAAGGACCTTTTCCTTGTAAAGTTGTCACCAAACCTGCTGCTCCCAAAGCCTTCGTCAGCGTCTTGAATTGAGCGTCGCCAGATGCAATAGCAACAATATCCTTAGTAGCGGCAGTTGGTGCCGGTGAAGCGCCAGTTGGTGCCGGTGAAACGCCAGTTGGTGCCGGTGAAGCGCCAGTTTGTGCCTGTGAAACGCCAGTTGGTGTCGGTGAAGCAGTGGTTTTTACGTTTCCTGCAACTTGTGGAGTTTGAGTTGCATTAGCAACATTGGTGCTGGAGGTGATGTGAGCCCAAGCCGGGAAACCAATCAACGCACTAGCGCCGATTACTCCTGCGAAACCTGTCAGTTGTTTCATCCAGCTAGGTAAATTTTGATTTTTCATTGCGCTTGCATTTCCTTATGAGATAAAACAGTGAACATGAATTGTTATGTTAGCCAAATCTCGACAAAAGGCAAGGTTGCCAGAGGCTAAGATAGAGAGAAAATTCTCTTGAATCCCCGATCGACCAAAACTTCCTTACTATAACGCAAGCTGAGAAATCGGGCATCAACCGCTAAATCTGTAACTCAAAACCTCAATCACCGAACCAGTTTGGGGTAAGTCAGCAGCTTTGATCGAAATCGTGTCATTATTCAATCGGCGCACCGGCGTACCATCCATCAGCGCCAAGAATTCATCTAGCGGCACCAAATCGCACGCAGTATCGGCGGCTTGGGTTTTGAAATGTGTCGGAATCACCATCTTTGGTTTGAGAAGTTGCAAAGTTTGCTTCGCTTCCGCCGGAGTGTAAGCTTTCGGCCCTCCGCCCACGGGAATCAGCAGGATATCCGGCCGCCCGATCAAGATTTGTTCTTCAATGCCGATCGGGCCAGCAACTCCGCCCAAGTGTAAAATCTTAACGCCCGCTTGCTGCCACAGCCAAGCCACATTGACCCCAAAGCGCCTTCCTCCCTCACGGTCTTTTTCCGTCCGAATCCCTTGAATCCGCAGCCCGTTAGACCTGTAAGCCCCTGGCTCGTACAAAAGGCCGGGATTGCCCGCAAATCCGTCGATCGCCCCTTCATCGAGCAAGCGGCTGCTAATCAGAATCAAATCTGTTGGCACTTTAGGAGAGCGATAGCCTGCCGTACAGCCCAGGGGGCGAAAAGGATTCACCAGCACCCTCGCACCGCCTCCGGCGAACAAGAAGCAAGTGTGCCCCAACCACTGAACCGACAAAGAATCAGCAGTTTGAGCTTGATAGCTTTCCCATCCAGATGGTAAACCAGTTGCTAAAGCTGCTAGCAAACCCGTCTGTGCGTAACGTATTAATTGTCGCCGTTTCATCTTGTGGTTGGGGTTGTCGGGTGTTGGTCGTTTGTTGTTATACCACAAAACACCGTCAGTCGATTTTAGATTTTAGATTTTAGATTTTAGATTTACTTGCAGCATTGAATCTGGAATCTCGAACAGGAGTCTAAAATTTGGGGTTCACCACGACAGGAGTGGGGGGCTTGTATCCTTTTTGAGGCGGTTCAGGTGCGAAAATGTGTACCCTACTCTCACCGTAAGGTGCTATGAGAGCGAGCCCTACAAATTCAGAGAAATTCAACTAAAGTCTTTCTAAAAAATTTCGCAATAATTGCTTTCCCGCAGTCGTCAAAATACTTTCCGGGTGAAACTGTACACCTTCAATGTGTGGATATTCCCGGTGCCGCACGCCCATAATAGTTCCGTCTTCAACCCAAGCGGTAATTTCCAAAACTTCTGGACAACTCTGCTTTTCAATTACTAAACTGTGATAGCGAGTTGCAATCATCGGCGATTCCACGCCCTGAAAAACTCCGACTCCTGCGTGTTCTACCTGAGAAGTTTTGCCGTGCATCAACACGGGCGCAGAAACAATTTTGCCGCCGAATACTTGACCGATACTTTGATGTCCGAGGCACACGCCTAAAATTGGTAAACTCGGCCCCAATTCTTTGATTAATTCCAGAGAAATTCCCGCATCTTCCGGCCGCCCCGGGCCTGGAGAAATCACCACTGCGGCAGGCTGCAATCGGCGAATTTCTGCTAAATAAATTTGGTCGTTGCGGTAGACTTGCACTTCGCTGGCTACAGGCAACTCAGCACCGAGTTCTCCTAGATACTGTACCAAATTGTATGTAAAACTGTCGTAGTTATCGATGACTATAATCACGGGTTAAGTTAGATTTTAGGTTTTAGATTTTAGATTTTAGGTTAACTCGCTCCCTGAAAGCAAGGGTTTCAAGATTTTAGATAGATGCCGAAGATAAAAATAGCTGCAATATAGACGAATAAAACTAAAAATCTCAAATTGGTCATCTAAAACCTAAAATTTTCTGGACCAAATAAGTTACTGACGGCCGATCGCAATTTGAACGACTGCCCACAAAGGAGGAAGCAGAAGTGCAGTACCGACGATGATCGCAGCCATTGCCGATACCAGAACCGCTCCGGCACCGCAGTCTTTGGCAATTTTGGCTAGTTCGTGGTAAGATTGCCCGACTGTCAAGTCTACCACGGATTCGATCGCCGTATTCAACAGTTCCATTGCTAAAACTATGCCAATGGTGACGCCGATCACAGATATTTCTACAGGTTTCAGTTGCAAAAATAGGCCGAGTCCGATCGCCAAAGTGCCAATAACAGTGTGAATCCGAAAATTGCGCTGAGTTTCAAAAGCATAACTCAGACCCCCCCAAGCGTATCTAAAACTCGTAGCTAAGCTAGATGCGATTTTCCAGGATAGCTCTCGGTTGTATTTCAAGGCTTTTTTAGGCTCGTGGACTGTCTGGCTAGAAGAGTCTTGAGGCATGGGCAGAAACTGTGCGACTTGTGATGAAATTGAGGGTCTATCTAGTGTCATAAAGAACCAACTTTAATTTACAGAGATGAATGAAAGCTAAACTTTTCAAATTAACTTCATCAAGTCTAGGTAACTTTTCTAAGTTTTTACTAAAGTTCTGGTTTAATTTCAGAAAGTTATGTTGGGCTTGACATGATTTGTTAAATCACCATCAACTTCAGTTATGCTGTTTGGATCGCAAGACCGATCGCCTGCAGCAATGTTTCTTGTCGATCGAGCATTTGAGTCAGACTTTCTTCATCCGGGTGATCCCAGCCCAAAAGATGCAGAAAACCGTGGGCTGCCAGCCAAGCTAGTTCGGTCTTCAGGGGATGTCCTTGCTGCTGAGCTTGTCGGTTAGCTGTATCGATCGAGATGACGATATCACCCAAGTATAGGGGTTCAGATGACTGCATTTCCTCTAGCTGAGGACAGTCTACCTCTAAAGCTGCGAAAGCTAGTACATCCGTCGGTCGATCGAGCTGGCGGTACTGGAGGTTGAGGGCTTGCATCTCGGAATCGGCGGTTAAACGCAGACTGACTTCGTAGCCCGGGGCCGCTGGCACATCCGCCACCTGGTTTTCCAGCCAAACGCTAAACCAATTTTCCCAGGTGTCGGCTGCAATCTCCCCGCTGGCTGCACTCTCAGGGAGGTTGGAAGCGTCGCCTGACTGCTGGGCGAGCCCGTAACAGTCTTCGACGTTCACCTCTATTAACATTTTTTTGCTCTCCTGTCAAGGGATATATTCAATTTTTTTACAAATTCCAATTGCGCGATCGAACGGCAGGGGATTTTGCTGTTGCTGGAAAGATACAGTAATCTGTTAGAGATTGCAACAGGCAGGCAGAACAATCAGCTTAACTCCCGATTAAGAAAGATCAAAAACATCAGCAAAAATTAGAGGCTGATTGTTGGAATCCTCGATTAAGAATTGAAATAGCGATCGAGAAAAGCCAAACCGACGAGTACGCCTAAAAGTCCGATCGCTGTCAAGGCAAAATGAAACAGAGAAGTCGCCCGCTTGCGAACCATGTTCCGCATCGCCAGCTTGACATAACTAGGTGGAGGTGCAGTGTTTGTCGGCGCTGTCTGGTTTTCGGCGGACTCTTCGGAGGCGGGAATTGCTGAGGGAGGTTGACTCATAGTGGTTAGTTTAGAAGGTTAACAGAGGCCCTGCTGAGGACAGGCTCGCCCCGATAGTAACAAATATGTAACGTTTTGTGTAGGTGTTTTGAATTTTTCGAGCCTCGCCACCCTATATTTCTGTAGGGGCCGGTTCGCCGACATCAAAAACCACCAAAAATTATCATAAACCCGCCCCACACCCCGGAAATAATCTACTTTCCTTATCCCTTTAACCCTCTTTCCCGCAACAAAGCATCCGCCCAAGCAGCATCTGATTCTGAAAGCGGCGGAACTGTATCGCAACTGTAATCGATCGTAAAATCATATCCCGCGCGATCGTATACTGTATTCAATAACCCCTGTAAATCGACCATTGGTTCAGCATCGCCTCCGCGCAAAGGCAAAGGAAAAGCAGGAATTGCATCCGGTAGATTAAACAAATACAAATCAGCCGTGGGGCGACAATCGGCCCGACTCACCAAGATCCGATAACTTCCGTCAATATCGTTACCCAAAACTGGCAGAGGTTCGTAAATTCGCAGCAGGTCAATTTCCAGTAAGTGCGATCGACTTGCGAACACCTTATCCCGCTTTTCCTCATACATTGTCCGCCCTTGTCCCGGACGTTTATTAGCAGGTGACAGCACCTCAATCACCGTCACAACTTCCTTACTTGCTATGTCTATAATCTCCAAGTACCCTTCTCTAACCTCGTCAAACATAGGTAATCTCACTTTTAAAGGCGCGGTTGTTCGTGCGGCGACAGCCACATTAGATGTACTTAAATTTCTGGGAGTAGCATTGCGCTGGATAGAAACATCAGGAATTCCGACTAAAAGAGATTGTTCCCCCTTGATTTGATAAATTCGCTTTTCAATAGCAACTCGATATTTTGGCACCAGTTGAGGCACCAAAGCATCTGCGATCGCCACTATCAAACGACTATGTACTTCTGGCCAAAAATCAGAATTTTCTAAATATGGATTCATCCCAGGAAATGGATTAGGCATTGATATAACTCCTGTTTATTTATCGTTTAAGATTTAATCCTTCAATACTTTTTAGTCGGCAGCCCTGTCATTATGTATAAAATCAAGAGCGAATATTAACGCAATTAGCAAAAGCTTGAAAACGCTCTCCATGATAATTTTTGATTGATTCTACCACAGCTTTAAAGTCGCTGATTGCCTCTTTTGCATCATCATTACTATTTAGACTTTTCTTGACTGCGGGAAGCAGTTGCTTACAAAAAGGAATAGTAACTTCTACGATTGGCTCCCAAAAATTCTCCGCTTGTTCAGGTGAGACTTGTTTGCCAAAATAAACTCTAAAAGCGTTAGGAACTGGTTTGTCCAAAAATGTTTCGAGACAATTAGCAATGGCTGAGGAAAGTAGGAAGTGAGCACCTCGTCTTTGCAAAAAATCCAATTGTTGAGACTCTTCTTTAGATAGAGGGCCAGCTTTACTCTTGTTCAAAAGTTGAAGCTTCTTAGCTTCTACACTGCGAAGCAAAGAATAGACAAATACAATATGCCTTGCTGATGTTTGTTCGGTAAAATATTTCGAGTAAATTGTATCTACTCTCCAAATATCTGATTTGTTATTATATGCGATTACCGGATCTTGATGAAATGCTGCCAGAGCTTGAGCCACTGTATCGGATGATAATAAGTTAGGCGGACGGCGGATCACATCTTCAGGGCCACCCCTTCTTCCGCCATAATAAGTTGTATCTGGAATATTGTCAAACTCTTGACGCAAGCGTCGCTGGATTGAATCGTTACTGCGGAAGTCAGATGCTTCGACTACATTTTGCCTATTGTTGTATTCAATTATTTTTCTGATCGTGCTGATATTATTACATTTTACAAACCTAGCTTGTACATATCCTGTACCGTCAGGAGAAGTATCTAAACTACCCAATGCTCCTGTTGTCTGCGCTCCATTCACTATAGAAATTCCGCTAATTTCTAGTGTATCAGCGCTACGTTCTTCTTGAGATTGGTTAGCTTCTGCATCCTTAAAATTAAATTCCGATACTAAAGCTGTGATACCATTATTAAAAGCCCAAAAATTATTTGGCTCATCCTTGGCAGTGCTTTTAATGCCATTATTGATATTGTTGTCACTTTTTCTACTTCCCAGATATCCTCGGACATTGGCAGAAAATAGATTGTCAGAATAGTTTTGAAATACTTCATATAGCCATGTAATAGGAATAGCTGTTACAAAGGATTCCCAATCATTGCCAGATATCTTGTAGCCTCCTGATATAGGAATATTAAGCTTATCAGTAACTAAGATAGGAGCTTCTAAAGCACGATACCACTCATCTAGTGTTTTTTGACCTAATTCTAGGGTACTTACATTTTCAACCTCTGAATTTTTAAATTGTGTTTGTAGAACATTATTAACTGTCTGTTCTACAATTTGAAGTTCATCTTTAACATTTTTTGATTCCGGTAAGTTGTGTACATACCAGAACTGCACGAATCTGATCTGGTTTGCTTCTAGTGAAGACCGAACTTCTCCAGCAGCAGAGCGAATTCCTTCAGGTAGCTCCTCTAGAGAAGAATTAAATAGCCAGGCTGCTGCGGTGTTAAGATCGGAAGCTTTATTAGATGGTGCAGTTTGTTTATTAGTAGGAACTTGAGCCATGTAGGCTTGTATAACAATAATATATCCGGCTTCCTTATCCACATAGATTAAATCGCATTTTTTATCACCACGTCCTCCTGTGAGAGAGCTGGCGGCTACGGTGTCAATATCCTCAATTTGAAATCTAAGCTGTAATGCAAAAAGAGCTAAAGAATTTTCATTGTACTTTTTTAAATCAGTGCGAGCATCAAAGGCAGTTTGGTATGAAAAAGCCATGTTCTGAATAACTCCCCTTAGAAGTGAATAATTACACTTGTGCCGCTACTTGAACTTATTTGAAATTTAGGATTGAGCGAGCAAGTAGAATATCCACCCCACAATAGATTAGTCTACTATTGCAGGGTGGAATTTTGCAATGTCTAAAAATCCCCGTAACTACTAATCGCCCCCTGCAACCTCCGAATCACTTCATCAACCGAAATCGCCCCCAACTCCCCAGAAGCCCGAGTCCGAATATTCAAACTATTCGCCTCAACTTCCTTCGCACCCACAACACCCATCACCGGAATTTTATCCTTCTCAGCATTGCGAATTAACTTGCCCAAACGCTCGCTATTCTCATCAGCTTCAGCGCGCATTCCGAGCATTTTCATCTTCGCCGCAACTTCCTTCGCAAACGGCAAAAACTCCGCGCTGACAGGCAACAACCGCACCTGAATCGGCGCTAACCACAGCGGAAAATCCCCCGCATACTGCTCGATCAAAATCCCGATCAAGCGTTCCAAAGAACCGAAAGGAGCGCGGTGAATCATCACCGGACGCTTGCGAGTGCCGTCTTCAGCAACGTATTCCAAATCAAAACGTTCTGGCAAATTGTAATCTACCTGAACAGTTCCTAATTGCCATTCTCTATCCAAGACATCTTGGAAAATGAAATCGAGTTTCGGCCCGTAAAAAGCGGCCTCCCCAATTCCTTCAAAATAATTCATTCCCAAAGTTTCCACCGCGCGGCGGATTGCACCTTGAGCCTTTTCCCAAGCTTCATCGGAACCGATGTATTTCTCTAAATTATTCGGATCGCGGAAACTCAAACGCGCTTTAAAATTCTTCAGTTGCAGACTCTTGAAGACTGACAGAATCAAATCCACCACATTCAAGAATTCTGCATCCAATTGTTCCGGCGTCACAAATAAGTGGGAATCATCCACCGTAAAGCCGCGAACTCTGGTTAAACCGCCCAATTCTCCCGATTGTTCGTAGCGGTAAACTGTGCCGAATTCCGCTAAGCGCATCGGCAGTTCGCGATAGGAACGCAATTCGCTTTTGTAAATCTGAATGTGGAAAGGGCAGTTCATGGGTTTCATCACAAAACCCTGTTCGTTTGCTGCCGCTTCTGCATCTTCTGCCATCAGCGGAAACATATCTTCTTTGTATTTCTGCCAGTGTCCAGAAATTTTGAACAAATCAACTCTGGCAATGTGGGGAGTCACAACTTGCAAATAGCCGCGCTTGATTTGTTCTTGTTTCAAGAAATCTTCTAAAATACTTCTCAAAACAGTACCTTTCGGCGTCCACAAAGGCAAACCGGGGCCCACCGGATCGGCAAAAATAAACAAGCCTAATTCTTTGCCTAATTTGCGGTGATCGCGCCTTAACGCTTCTTCTTTGCGGTGTTTGTATGCTGCTAATTGTTCGGGAGTTTCCCAAGCTGTGCCGTAAATGCGCTGTAATTGAGCTTTGGTTTCGTCGCCGCGCCAGTAAGCGCCTGCTAGGCTTTCTAGCTCGATCGCCTTTGGATTCAACTCACTGGTATTATCCAAGTGAGGCCCCGCGCACAAATCCCACCATTCCTCGCCCAAATGGTAAAGAGTAATTGGTTCGATCAAACCTGCCAAAATTTCTAATTTGTAAGGTTCATTAATCTCCTTAATTCTGCGTTCCGCTTCCTCGCGGCTGACTTCTTCTCGAATTACAGGCAATTTACGGTTGATGATTTTGATCATCTCTTTTTTAATGGCTTTTAAATCCTGTTCCGTAAAAGGTTCGGGAGTGTCAAAGTCATAATAGAAACCGTTTTCAATCCAAGGGCCAATGGTCACTTGCGCCTTGGGAAATAACTTCTGCACCGCCATCGCCATAACGTGGGAGGTGGTGTGGCGAATTTTTTTTAGTGCCTCCGACTCACTCGTGCGGGGCAACTCAATCTTAACGGACTCTTCTGGAGGGGACATGGATTCTGAGCTAGACATCGGCTGAATTAGCAATTAATTTAGTTGCAGTTGCTTCTATCTTACTCAGATTGGGACAGCAAGCGCCGACTTCCGGCTGGGGGACACTCCGGGAAATTACAGCAACGGCCCTGATGGTTGCGAGGTTTAGTCGGGGACGCACTCCGACTCTCAGAAACCGGGTTTTTACTATTTTGGTGGGCTGTAACCAAGTATTGCCTGAAAAAACCCGGTTTCTAACCACCCGTGAGATCCCGAACTAATTTGGCAGAATTTTGGGATTTCGACTCAACAATCGCTGCTGACACAATTAAATTTATTCACACCCACCTGCTAATTATTGTTAAATTCTTGAATGTTTGTTAAAAATATGTTACAATTTGTAAAGACCGTCTAAGACTATAATAGATAAATAACCCAATTTTGATCCATGCTTAATTCCAATTTGCCCGAGCCAGAATTGCTCAAAGCGTTACTGGAACCGCTGTTAGAGGATTTCAATTACTGGTTCGACCGATCGGCAAAGCTCTTAGAAACTGAGGAAATTCTCTTTCTCAGCGACGAGGATCAATCTGACTTGCTGGCGCGAGTCAAACAGGCTCAGCAAGAAGTAGGCGCAGCTAAAGCTCTATTTCAAGCAACCGGAGGTCAAGTTGCAATTGAAACCGCAGCACTGATGCCGTGGCACAGACTGCTCGCCGAATGCTGGCAAGTATCGGCGCGCTTTCGCTCATTGCAGTCGGCTCCTCCTGCAAAATAAAAAGGCGAGTTCAAGTTAAACTGGCAGTCAAATCCCAAACCTTTGGAAATGTCGCGGTCCACTTGACAACCTCAAACAGATTTCCAGTTAATAAGTTATTACTTGCTGAAACACATTTGTAAATTGCTGTGTGGCTGTTTAGCCCGGAGGAGAAGATAATGTTGCACCTGCTATATATTTTAGCTTTTACCGTTCTTGCCTTTCTGGCAGTCGGTAACTTAATCCGCAGTCTAGTCACCGTAGGTATGGAATCCCAGCGCCCTCAACAATTCAGGGCAAATAATCGCTACGCATCCTATCCTCGCTCTCAAGCTGTACCCCATCCAGAACTTTTAGACGAATACGGAAACATTGTTAACGAACCCCTGTTAGTGATGCGTTCGCTGACTGTCCAAGACGCCCGCGAACAATTAGATGCTCTCTACAAATCATCTCCGGGCGGCAGCGACGAGGGAGGGGAACTAGCCTGAGCGACCACAGCCACAGCATTTATACTCATGGGGGAACAGCTCAAAAAATATAGGACTTATACCCTCGGTGTCAGAAACCCGGTTTATTCATAGATTTTGGGTAAAAACCGGGTTTCTTGGGATAAGTCCTCAAAACAATTGGTCGTTAGTTTTTAACTAATGGCAAATTACTTGTGCTTTTTTAAAGTTTAATTGCCGAGTATCGAGATCGATCGCCAAAAGGCGATATTTATGGCAATGATATGAAATAGCTGAAGAATAGTATAATGCAAGAGATACGCTTGCGGTGCCTGACAAGTCTCAATGGTGGGAGCGCTAACGCCCGAACCCAGGTCTGAATAGATAAGTTAGCGTCAAAACCAAGACTTTAAAATAGGTGTTTATACAGCGCTTTTCTGGTAGGTGAAGTACAAAGAAATCAGTTTGGAGTAGGGGCGGTTGCTGTGAGTGCCTGCCCTGCCAAAAGGGTTTAACACCTGTGTACTCTCCCTACCTAAAATCTGCTGTAAGTGACTTTGGATGATATCAAAGTCTTGGAGGAATACCTCCGCTTAGATTCGTCTAAGTGCTATTGGTAGCATGATACGACTTAAACAGTCGTGTTATGACGCATAAATGTATCAGATACTGAAAAGGGATCGATCTAAACCTCCTATCGATCCTGTTTTGTCATCGGCAAAAATGCACGTTTAAGGCTAGATGATCGTCCCTATTTCGCTACTGGCAGAACTTCTGCAAGCTTTGCCCCAACTGCGGGCACAAATTTATTTCAAATCTTCCATGACAGCCCTGTCTCACGCGATGGAAGACTTGGTTTTGGCGGGTTCCGACGAACCGCTAGTCATTGCAAGCTTTCAGCGAGAGCGCTTCTACCGCCAGGAAGCTCACCGCTACCGGCGAATTGCCTCACGCTCCTCTCAGGTATACGTGCTGGCAGCACCGGAAACAGACTTTAAAAATGCTTCGGAGTGTCACGAAACTGTGGCGTTTGCACCGGAGGACGGATTAAGTAAAGAGTGGCACTTAGTGGTGCTGGGGGAACACTACTCAACTTGCCTGATTTGTCAAGAAAAAATTGTGCCGATCGACAACCAAGACGATCGCGGGCCGCAGTTGATGGATCAAGCTCGCAGATTTGAAGGAATTTGGACGTTCGATCGCGAGGTAAGCTCCAAAGCTGCCGCATTGTTGCTCGATAGAATTGTCAATTATCGCCCGGAATTGGCCGAAAAGATCGATCGAGCGCGAACTACTTACAAGCTAGTCAAAACACCCAAAAAAACGAGGAAATCCGCCGCCTCCAAAGCCGCCAAACCCGACATAAGTGCGCCAAAAAACTCAACAATTCCCAATCCCCAATTGAGCGACGCTTTTACCGAACGCTTAGTAACCTACTTGCAAGCAGGCCAGCACAAACTCCTCAAAGCATACAGCGCCATCGCCGCTCAGGAACGCAAAGAACGCCTCGTAAACTTAATTACCACGGCAATGCGGCAGTCTCTCAACCCGCAAGAAATCGTCGAAGTCGCAGTGCAAGAACTGGGAACTGCCCTGTCGGCAAGCCGCTGTTTGATTTATCGGTGCAAGGCCACAGATGTGGCGGTCAAAATCGATCGCGAGTTTTTGGGGTCGGGCGCTAGTTCCCTGCTGGATCAGACTTGGCTGTTGCAGGAAAATCAAATATGGGGCGACGCAGTGGCGCGGCAAGAGCGAGTTTACATCCAAGACACAGCACAACACCCGCTGATTGTCAATACAAAATCCCTGAGGGAAACTGTAAAAAATTGGAAAATTGTTTCTTGGTTAATGGTGCCCGTGCTTTATCAGGGGCGGGTTTTGGGCATGGTTGAAATGCACCAGTGCCGAGCGGTTTTGCCTTGGGAAGAAGACGAAATTGCTTTAGTAGAGGCGATCGCCACCCAACTCGGAGCAGCCTTAATTCAAGCAGAAACCTACGCTCATTTAGAAGAGCTCAACCAACAATTAGAAGCATTAGACCGCACTCGCAGCAATCTAATTGCCATCACTGGACACGAACTCCGCACTCCACTGTCTACGATTCAAGTGTGTCTGGAAAGTTTGAGTTCCGAACCGGATATGCCCGCAGAGTTGCGGCAAATCATGTTAGAAACTGCCCTCGGCGATGCCGATCGAATGCGAAAACTCGTGCAGGATTTCTTAACTCTTTCTCACTTAGAAAGCGGGCGAGTTCAATGGAATGTAGAATCGCTGACGCTGCAAGAATGCGTTGATTTAGCCCTCAGCAGCGTGCGATCGCGCACGGTCGATCGACAGTTGCCGGAAATTATCGCCGAAGTGTCGGCAGAATTGCCTTTAGTGCAAGCTGACGGAGAGTGGTTGGTGGAGGTGCTCTCCAAACTGCTAGACAACGCTTGCAAGTTCACCACACCTCAGGGAAGCGTGACAGTGCGAGCGAAATACAACGGTTCTCGGATGGTGGAAGTGCTGGTATCGGATACGGGGAGGGGAATCGAGGCGAATAGTTTAAAAGTAGTATTCGATCGATTTTATCAAGAAGAAGGAGCTTTGCGGCGCAGTGCCGGCGGTACGGGTTTAGGATTAGCAATTTGCAAGCAGATTGTTGCCGGCTGGGGCGGTAAAATTTGGGTAGATTCCGCAGGAAAAGACCGAGGAAGTGAATTTCACTTTACTATTCCCACTGTTTAGACTCAATTGATAAATGCTAATTAATGACTAATTATTGATAAGTGGTGACTGAAAACTACCCCTCGGTGTACCCTCAATCGGAATACCGATCGCCAACTCTGTTCCACCTTCTAACGATGGCCAATATCCCCAAATTACCCAAGGTTTTGTAGTTACTATCCGAACCCTAATCAACATTTTCAATCCCTTACCTTTGCCTGTTTTAGTTATAAAAAACTGAAAAAATCGGGTTTCTGAGCGTCGGATCGCGCAAATCTCGATCGAGTTAATCGATCGGACGATACACATTGGTGACAAGTTAAGACTTAATTGCATTTGTCAATCAGTAATTTTACTCAAAAAAACTGCTTTTTTAGGAGTGGAAAATTCACGATTTAAGAGGGAGTAGGTATAAATATCACCCTCGGCACGATCGCACGATCGCCCAAATCTCAGTTTTGGGCCCAAAATCCGAGTAAATGTTGAGCATAATTGCTGATTGACAAATGCTTTCTTAGCTTAACTTGTTACAAATGGACGATACAGGATAGCACAGAAAAGTTTTTACGGCAGAACCCGCCTCCGCTGCCACACCCCGTCTCACCCTCAACCTTCACCCTTTGAGATAAGCCTTAAAGGTGATGTGGCTACGCGGTGTTCAGCTTTAGGATCGAAAGTATTGAAGCAGATTCAGGATGCGCTTGCCGTCTTAAACCCGGTTTGGCGACAGAATAGCTAGGGAGGCTGCCGAAAATTAATATCAGTTTAAACAAAGAATCCAACTGTAGGTAAGCTGCAAACCCCGATAGTAATCAGTCATGCCGAATCTAAAATCTAAAATCTAAAATCTAAAATGGTATAAGTCTCCTGTACACAAGTCCTGAGATGGTGAAAGTCGATCGAATCTGTTGATGCACTGCCACCGCCAGTGTTGATTCGTGAAAAGTTTAGGATGCAAATGTTTCGCCCGGAAAAACTTTTTTCCAATAAGAATACTCAAACCAAAAGGTTAGGAAAATCGATTATGTCACCTAAAACCCAGATGAAATCTACCCAAGCTATCGCCAACAAGCCGCAACTGCAATTAGGTTCTCAAGGTAAAGCGGTATTGGAACTCGAACAACTGCTAACGAAGTTGCGCGTTTACCGGCAGCCTGCTAAAGGAATTTTCAACAAAGGAGTTGAATTTTCTGTAAAACTGTTTCAGTTTCGGGTTTTCTTGTCGCCTGACGGCATTGTCGGACCCCTCACTTGGCAGGCGCTTTATAGTGAATCTCCAGTTAATATGCCGGTAGTTAGATTCGGCAGTTCTGGAAAAGCAGTCGCTACTGTTCAGGAAGTTCTCAGGATTTCCAAGCACTATAACGGTAAAGTTGATGGCGAGTTTTCTACTTTGACAGAGAACGCTGTTCGCGCATTTCAACAAAGCTTTGGCATTCAGGCTGACGGGATTGTCGATCGAGAAACTTGGACTGCTTTGAGTCAAATTCCGCGCGGCTATGACCCTAATTGGTTCTTGACTTAAGGTTGACTCGGTAAATTGTTCGATCGTGTTTGGGGGGAATCGGGAAATTTGGGATGCTTCGGGTGCGTCACAAGCAGCCGAAGCCTTGCTGTTTTTTTTTTCGCGATTCGTGCTTCTTAATTCTGTTTTCTAACTTTGGTGTAAATTACCAATTATCAATTATTAATTACTAATTATCAATTATCAGAAAAGATCGATCGCGCAAAAACTGTTAACTTTCCTAACAATTTCGACAGCCGTGTCGCGTCATGATGATACGATGCCGTAAAAATCCTTTGGATATGTTTATGGCAGAAGAACTCACTGGACAACCCCCTCTTTTCGGCGGCAGCACCGGCGGCTTGCTGACCAAGGCGCTAGTTGAAGAGAAGTACGCGATCACTTGGACTAGCCCCAAGGAACAGGTGTTTGAAATGCCGAGTGGCGGCGCTGCGATTATGCGTCAAGGCGACAACTTGCTGCATCTTCCCCGGAAGGAGCAGTGCATCGCTTTGGGCGGCCAGCAACTGCGGGCAAAATTCAAAATCACGAACTACAAAATTTACCGCGTCTTTCCCGACGGTTCTACTGAGTACCTGCATCCCAAGGATGGCGTGTTCCCTGAGAAGGTGAACGAAGGTCGTCCCTACAACGGTAAGATTGACCGCAATATTGGCAGCAATCCCAATCCGGCTAAGGTGAAGTTCACCGGTAAGAAGACTTTCGATCCTTAGACCATGACTGCATGGCTGAGCAAAACATAGGTAATATTCCCTGTAAGGCTCAGCTTGTAAACTTGTTTTTGCAGTAGTATTCGGGCGCGGGAGGCTAACCCCGCAGCGCCAGAATACTACTGCAAACTTCTAATCTTATTAAAAGTTAATCGTTAAATTAAAAATGAATGTCGCAATCAGGCGAGCGCAGCCTTCTGATATCGATGTTTGCGCTCGCATTAATTATGAAGCTTTTAAAGATATTTCCGATCGCCACCAATTCCCTACAGATTTTCCGACGTTGGAGTTTTCAACTGAAATTATCGACCTTCTGATCGAAAGTCCGTTGTTTTTTGACATAGTAGCCGAGAGTTCCGGTGCCGTTGTCGGCTGCGGATTTATGGACGAACGCAACCCGATTCGCGGTATCGGGCCCGTCAGTGTCGATCGCACTTTTCAAGGCCGCGGCACGGGACGCGAAATCATGAAAGCTTTGCTGGAACAGGGACAGAACGCTGTGGGCATCCGTTTGGTTCATGAATCTTTCAATATGGCTGCGCTGTCGCTGTACGCTTCTTTGGGTTTTGAGGTGAAGGAACCTTTCGTGTTAATGGAAGGGAAGTTTCGCAGCCAGCCGCAGTATGGGTTTGAGGTGCGGCCGATGGCTAGTGAGGACGTTGGTGAATGTGCGGCTTTGTGCGAAACACTGTGCGGGTGCGATCGAACTTCGGAGATTGAATACGCCCTAAATGACTTTTCTCCCTTCGTTGCTTGCAAACAAGGTCGGATTGTGGCTTATACTTGTGCGGTGTCTGCTTTGGGCCACAGCGTCGCGGAAACTGAAGCGGATATGCAGGCTTTGCTCTTGGGGGCTGCTGCGTACAGTTCCGATCGACTCCTGGCTTTTCACTTGCCGCTGAGGTACGCAAATTTGTTTCGCTGGTGCTTGCAAGAGGGGCTGCGCGCCCTCAAGCCGATGGCGGTGATGGCAGTTGGCGAGTATCGGTCGCCAGAGGGATGTTGGTTGCCGTCTTTTGTTTATTGATTGTATAGCGAAGTTAGTATATGATATTCCCCGATTTCTCACAATTTTCGGAACTGGCGAAACAAGGCAATTTTGTACCCGTGTATCAAGAATGGGTTGCTGATTTGGATACGCCCGTGTCTGCGTGGTATCGGGTTTGTGCGGGTCAACCTTACAGTTTTCTGCTGGAGTCGGTGGAAGGTGGGGAAAAACTTGGGCGTTATAGTTTCTTAGGGTGCGATCCGCTGTGGATTTTGGAGGCAAGGGGCGATCGTACAACTCAAGTTTACCGCGACGGCTCCGAAAAAGTATTTACGGGCGATCCGTTTGTGGCTTTAACTGAATGTTTGCAGTCTTACAAACCCGTCAAATTGCCGCAGTTACCGCCGGGAATTGGCGGGCTATTCGGTTTTTGGGGTTACGAGTTAATTAAGTGGATAGAACCGCGAGTTCCGGTGCATCCAGCCAGCGAGAATGATTTGCCGGATGGGTTGTGGATGCAGGTGGATAATTTGCTGATTTTCGACCAGGTGAAGCGGAAAATTTGGGCCGTCGCCTATGCGGATTTGCGGGAGGTTGGCGTTGATTTGGCCGATGCTTATCAGCAAGCGTGCGATCGGGTTGGCAAGTTAGTTCAGAAGCTGCAATCGCCGCTTTCCCGGCAATCTACTCTCATAGAATGGACACCTCCCAATAACGGGCAAGATGCCCGTTCCACAACCGGAAATACAGAATTGGCTTACACGAGCAATATTACCCGTGAAAAGTATTGTGCAAATGTTTTAAAGGCTAAGGATTATATCAAAGCCGGAGATATTTTTCAAGTAGTTATTTCCCAGCGACTAGAGGCTGAATACAGTGGCGATTCTTTTGCACTTTACCGCTCTTTGCGTCTGATAAATCCTTCTCCGTACATGGCTTATTTTCATTTCGGAGATTGGCAGATTATCGGTTCGAGTCCCGAGATTATGGTGAAGGCGGAAAATACTGCGGATGGCAAAAAGATTGCAACTTTGCGACCGATTGCCGGCACTCGCCGCCGGGGTAAAACTCCTCAAGAAGATGATGCTTTGGCGGCTGAATTGCTGCAAGATCCGAAAGAAATTGCGGAACACGTCATGTTAGTTGATTTGGGCAGGAACGATTTAGGCAGAGTTTGCCGAAACGGTACTGTAAAAGTTGACGAGTTAATGGAAATTGAGCGTTATTCTCACGTCATGCACATTGTGAGCAATGTGGTGGGAGAATTGGCTGAGGATAAGACAGCTTGGGATTTGTTGAAAGCTGGTTTTCCTGCGGGTACGGTTAGCGGTGCTCCGAAGATTCGGGCGATGGAGATTGTGCACGAGTTGGAAGGTTGCCGCCGGGGGCCGTATTCTGGGGTTTACGGGTATTATGATTTTGAGGGACAATTGAATAGTGCGATCGCCATTCGGACTATGGTTGTTCGTTCTTTAGGTGGTGACAAACATTCGGTTTCTGTGCAAGCAGGTGCTGGTTTGGTGGCTGATTCTAACCCGGATATGGAGTACGAAGAAACGCTTAATAAAGCCCGGGGTATGTTGGAGGCAATTCGCTGTTTGAAATAGTGAGGCGGAGCCTCTGGATCTGTGTTACCAGGCTCTGCCTGGTAACAAGAAAATAAAAAACCCGGTTTCTTTGCGTAAGTCCTATTTACCTAAGCCCCTAATATTCGAGCGACCGAAACAGCAATATCAGGAAAAGCCAGCGGATTAATATTACCCTGAGTCAGAGTTTCTCTCGATTGATATCCTTCATTGGTAGGCTCTCGAAATACTATTAATTCCATAGTTCGCAAATTGACAACCCAATACTCAGAAATGCCGGCTTCCGCATAAATCTTGCTCTTGATTCCCAAGTCTTTGCTCAGAGTATAATCCGAGTATTCTATCAGCCAAAAGATGTTTTCTGGATAGGGATGATGTTCTCGGTAATCTTGTCCCAAACGTTGAATTACAGCGATATCGGGTTGTGGCTCGGAGTTGCTTGGCGGCAAGATAATCGGTTTACCTTGGCGTATTTTAGCCCGATCGCCCAGCAAATAAATTAGGTACTCTCCAGCCTCATCGCTAGAGTAAGCATGAGATTCTCCTTCGGGAGCTATTTCGATTATTTCTCCATCTATTAATTCAGCATTTCGCCCTTCCAGAATGCCGGCTGCAATGATGCGGTGGTAGTCTGCAACCGTCCATTTTACAGTCGTGACACTCACGGCGATTACTCCTATGTTTTTATTCTGATTTTATACGCGATCGCCTATGAACCGAATTTTTTCGCTCGCGCCGGGCGGTTTCAACCGCGTCTTGTCAAACAAAACCCGACGAAAGCCGCTTGAAGACTCGATCGCACTTAAAACTGCTATCCCCCGCCGCTAACTCCCTCCAATCTCAGGAAATGCACCTGGCCCGATCGATCGCCCGCTACCACTGTCACCCCATCAGGGGCGATCGCACAGCCAAACACACTACCTCCGCTGAAACTAGCAATTTCTTTGCCGCTAAGCAGATCCCAGATTTTGAGGGTGCGATCCAATGAACCGGAAACCGCTATCAGGCCGTTAGGGGCGATCGCCACTGCATTTACCCCCCCACTATGACCGGTGAGAGTTCTCAGTTCCCTACCGCTGTTTGTGTCCCAGATTTTGAGGGTGCGATCCCGTGAAGCGGAAATCGCTGTGCGGCCATCGGGTGCGATCGCCACTGCTGTTACCTTGTCAGTATGACCGGTGAGGGCAATCAGTTCTCTGCCTGTCTCGGTGTCCCAGATTTTTAGGGTTCGATCCACTGAAGTGGAAATCGCTGTGCGGCCATCGGGTGCGATCGCCACTGCTGTTACCTTGTCAGTATGACCGGTGAGGGTTGTAAGTTCGGTGCCGCTGAGCAAATCCCAGGTTTTCAGAGTTTCATCTTGTGAAGCGGAAATCGCTGTGAGGCCATCGGGTGCGATCGCCACTGCACTTACTCCTCTAGTATGACCGGTGAGAGTTCTCAGTTCTCTGCCTGTCTCGGTGTCCCAGATTTTTAGGGTGCAATCGAGTGAAGCCGAAATCGCTCGTTTGCCCTCTGGTGCGATCGCGACTCCCAATACAGGCTTAGTATGACCGGTGAGGGTTTGAAGTTCTCTACCTGTCTCGGTGTCCCAGATTCTGAGGCTTTTATCCCATGAAGCCGAAATTGCTGTCAGGCCATCGGGTGCGATCGCGACTCCCAATACCCAGAACCTATGACCCGCGATCAATAATCGCACACATCCTTGCCCCGGCGGCGATAAATTAGCCCTCAAAGGTCGCAGCCAAGGACTATCTTTCCACTGTTTGACCTGTTCCAACATCCCCTGAAGCTCAGCTATTTCACAATCTAGCAATCTCCCCAATAATTGCCCTGCTAATTGCGTTTTATCATGAATCAAAATGTGCGCTGACTCGCGAATGGCTCCCTGAATGAATTTCAGTGTTCCACTTTGCTCCTGCGACAGCCACATATTAGAATTTATCGGTAAATCGTAATCCTGAATTAACGATTGTACTCCCAACTCATCCAGTTTCGCCTCAATAAAATCGAAATCAGTTAACAACTGGTACAGCCGTTCCCATGCCGCACTCTCTACTAAATGCCTTGGCAGAGTTTCCAAAGTATCAAGCCGTTTTTGCCGCGGCATTTTCCCCAACTGTTGTTTAAACTCACTCATCCGTATAAATCCCTCAACAAATTCTTACAAATCGCTGTTTCTATTAAATATTTCCAATTTTAAGCGATTCTTTAAACTGTGCCAAATCGTTGCAGTGACTCGATCGATAAAATAAATCTGCTTTGTAACGCTGGATGTAAAATATCAGTTATCGACTTTTACCAAAGGCAGAATTATGAATTTTTATATAGTTGACGTGTTTGCGGAGTCAAAATATGCTGGCAACCAGCTAGCTGTATTTTGCGGTGCGGGAGTTGCCGAACTATCTGAAGCCCAAATGCTGCTGATAGCGAGGGAAATCAATTATTCAGAAACTACGTTTATTCGATCGCCCCATCCGCGAGATGGCGGCTATGACGTGCGGATATTCACGCCCAAGAAGGAATTGCCCTTTGCCGGTCATCCGACTTTGGGCACTGCGTTTGTGTTGCAGCAAGAGATTATTCGCGAAAATGTCGATCGAGTAATTCTCAATCTAGCCGTCGGTCAAATTCCAGTTACATTTAATTACCACAATGAATCGGCAGATATTTTGTGGATGCGACAAAACCCGCCTAGTTTTGGTCAAGTTTTATCAGCCGAGACTCTGGCAAATGTCCTGAATTTAGAACCCGATGAAATTGATGCCAACTTCCCCATTCAAGAAGTTTCGACCGGAGTGCCGTTTATTATTGTACCGTTAAAAACTCTCGCCTCGCTCAAAAAGGCTCAAGTCAACTTAGATAAATATTTTGAGCTAGTTAATACAATGGAAGCGAAAGAAATTTTGATATTTTGCCCAGAAACTTACAGCGACATTAATGATTTAAGCGTGCGAGTTTTTGCCCATTCATTAGGAATTCCAGAAGATCCGGCGACTGGCAGTGCTAACGGCTGTTTGGCTGGATATTTGGTAGAATATGCTTATTATGGGGAACCAAAGATTGATGTCAGAGTTGAGCAGGGTTATGAAATCGATCGACCTTCTTTGCTGTTGTTACAAGCCGCTAATAATGAAGGGGAAATAACAGTTTTGGTGGGTGGTAAGGTGGTGATGGTTGCTAAGGGAGAATTTGTGTAGAATATTTAATGGCAAATTATTAACCGCAGACGCACGCAGCTAGATTTAGAGGCTTCTTTGGCGATCGAGATGTTACAATTTTGCTAATATGAGGTAGCTCATATTCATTGATTCGCGTGATTGTTAGGCTAAAAAAGTCATCACTACCAGATACTTTCCAATGCTGCAAACATTTTCGCGGACTTTAAATGTATCCCCTGACGCTTCTGAAGCCCTGCTTTCACTGCCATTAACCAGCTTGCTCGATTCACCGGAATTCAATCAAGTCTTGGGAAGTCTGGATACTGGTTTACTCAAAGAAACTTTGCCAACTGCTGGAACTGTTTTAGCTCAAAAGCTGCCGCCTTTTTACGACTGGTTGCAAACAGAACTAGGAATTAAAAACGTCCCTGAGAGTCCCGATCATACTACGAAATGGGTAGTCGGTTTTTTGAAGAATCAAGAAAGTTTAACTCGTTTAGTCGATCTGCACAAATCAATTCCCAGACAGGCATTAGAACGAGCGATCCCTCGTTTAGTTAGCGCCTTTGATGAAGTTCAACCCACCGCTGTAAAGCAAGAATGGGAAAAAGCGATCGCAGCACTTTGTCTGCTTCTCGCGGTCGCAGCGCGGGAAAATCAGCCATCTGCGGCCTGAAGCAATTGTGTCTGAGTTTAAACAAAGCGCTTTTTTCGGAAAATTTGCAATTGAGTGCGATCGATCTGAACGACTACCGGCCGTCGCTTGCTGAGGACGATCGCATTGTGTCTGTTTACCAAAAGCAACTGAGCCAATATTGCCACAATCGCGCGTCTTTTGAGAAACTTGCCTTCAAAACGCGCCATTCGGACGATCGCCTCTTCGATTTTATAACAACAGTTGTGGCCTTTCTGGGAAATCACAAAAATCGTTCCCGGTATGTAATCGCCTTGATTTGCCCAGAAAGCATACCTTTCGCCTAAAGTAAAATAGTGAAAAACATTGTTAGCGGTGGAAGTTTGAGCTAACTTTTCCGAAACCCCCAAAGAATTAAAAGTTACAGTCGATCTAATATAATCCGGGTATTTTGCTGCTATTTGCTGAGCAACTTTGCCCCCCAAACTTTCTCCGATGATATCCGGCGGATTCCCGCTGTGAAATTGCTGCTTTATCCAATCAATAGCACCCGCAGTTTGCGCCGATTTTAACTGGCGTTCTAGTTTGGCCATAAATACATCGGGCGTATCTTCCAAAACGCGCTCGAAAGGATACCAAGAACCGTAGCCGCGAATCACAAAAACAGGCGGATTATTGCCATAAATGGGGATGCGACTTTCAGCATAAAAACCAGTGCGAGAGTCTTCAAACACTTTTTTTATGATATAATTTCCATCAATAACTTGCCCTTCTTCGTGCCGAATGTAAATTGAAGGATTATTGGGTTTAAAAGTATCGTGCAGTTGGGGTTTGGCAAACTTTTCATAGAGGGAATCTAGCAAGTGCCTTCCCGTTTGGCGATCGACAAAATCAAATTCTGTTTTTTTCATTATCTGGTAGGGCGGGTGTTACCAACAATATTTAATAAGTACAAAACATCTACATAAACCCGCCACCGGACAACGAATAATCTAAATTAACTTTTACTTGTATCAAATGGAAAAATGTACGTGACATTTACCGTTGGCTGAGTGAGAGGGCGGGTTTTAGATATTGTCAATTATTAACAAATATTGTATGTGAAACCCGCCCGCCCTTAGCAAATCACTTTTACAAAACTCGCAACGTGCTAGCAATACTATCGACTGCTTCCAGCGCGCGAATTTCATCGAGTGCTTGTTGAAAATTCCCTTCCCTAACATCGTGAGTTACGACGACAATTTCTGCTAAATCGCCGCGAATTCCCGTCTGCACAACAGATTCCAAACTAACTTTGTGGTTGCCGAAACAAGTGCCGAGTTTGCCAATTACCCCCGGAGTATCGCGCGTCAGAAAACGAGCGTAAAAGCGAGTAACAAGTTCCTGCATCGGAGCAATTTTGCAGTAGTGTTGGTGACTGCAACTGAGTAAAGGATGAGGAGTCGGAACAGCTTGGCTTTTCAGGATGGCCGCCACATTTATAATGTCGGAGACTACGGCGCTAGCTGTGGGGCCCGCACCGGCGCCGCGCCCGTACAGCATCAATTGCCCGATCGGCTCTCCTTCGACTAAAATTGCATTGTAAACCCCGTTGACACTCGCCAGCGGATGAGTTTTTGGCACAAAAGTAGGATGCACTCGAATTGATAGCAGTTCGCTTTCTCCCTCCGCTTGCTTGCCATTGTAGCGGGAGGTTTCTTGAGCAATAGCCAACAATTTAATCACAAATCCCAGCTTGTCGGCGTAGTTAATATCAGCCGCACTAACTTTTCTAATACCTTCGCAGTGAACATCTGCTAATTTGATGCGTCCGCCAAAAGCTAGCGAGGCTAAAATAGCAATTTTATCGGCCGCATCTAATCCATCTACATCTGCTGTGGGGTCAGCTTCAGCATAACCTAATTGCTGAGCGTCGGCGAGCACTTCGGCAAAGTCTGCGCCTTCTGTTTGCATCCGCGTCAGGATATAATTAGTTGTGCCGTTGACGATGCCGGTGACAGTTTTAATGCGGTTTGCACCTAAAGATTGTTTGAGGCTTTGAATGACCGGAATGCCGCCGCCGACAGCAGCTTCTAGCATTACGTAAACGCCTTTTTTGTTGGCGGCCTCGAAGATTTCATTCCCGTAGCGGGCGATAACTGCTTTGTTGGCAGTGACGACGTGCTTGCCGCTGGCAATAGCTTGCAGAATGAGCGATCGCGCCGGTTCCAATCCGCCAATCAGTTCTACTACAATATCAATTTCCGGGTCAGTTGCGATCGCTTCTAGGTCAGTTGTCAGCACATTTTCTGGCAATTGTAAAGACCGAGTTCGAGAAATATCGCGCACTCCCACCCGATAGATTTCCAATTCCTGCAACAGCGGATGGCGGCCGTCTGGGGAGAGCAAAATCTCTGCTGTTCCCGCGCCAACTGTACCCAAACCTAGCAAACCAATTTTGAAAGCCACGACTTTGACCCGTTGAAACTCACTTCATCTAGAATCATTGTATGATAACCGCGGCTTCACTGAATACCCAGAGACCCGACTTCTTAAAAAAGTCCGGGATCTACATGACTAATTAATCCAGATTTTACATGGCAATTTAAAGTTCTGTATCCATCTCTATCCCCATTTCTCGCAGCCGCTGCGCCAATCTTTCGGCCCGCTGCCTTTCTGCATTAACTTGCTGTTCTAGTTGCTGATTTTGCTGTTCTAGTTGCTGTAGCTGTGCTTGTTCTTCTCGAATTAAATCTTCAACTAGGGGCGGACATAGCACTTGATTAACCGATAAAATAAATTCAGCGAACTGTACAGACTGAACTTGCTGTCCCGGCAAAAATTCCTGATGAGAATAACTGCCTTCATTTTCCGGGCGACTGCATACTCGTATTTTCGGTTGATTTGGGTCTACAATCCAATATTCAGGGATATCAATTAAGTCATATTCTGCCCGTTTGCGAATGTAGTCGTCCCGCCAATTTTGACTGGTAACTTCGATAACTAACAGCGGTTTTTCTTCAAAATCTAGCACTGCGGAACCAGGTTGCGCGCAGACTTGTTCCCACAGACTATGAGTGCAAATCACCACATCAGGAATGCGAGAAGAGTTTTCCTCAGTTCGGACTGCGGTAGTCACAATTGCAACTATCGGTAGGTTGTGTGCTGCAAAGAAGCGCCGGAACTGATAAACTAAAAATTCACAAATTTTGATATGTATTGCTGTAGGTGTTGGCATTTCGATCAGATTGCCCCGATATAATTCATAACAAACACCTGATTCTCCCTGATAGTTCAGATATTCTTCAAAGGTGAGTTTTTGGGTAGAAGTTATAACCATGTCAGTTATCTCCCTTTTTCGGTGAGCTTACTGTATATTTTACACTTGTATTGGGTGAACCAGCCCCTCAAGACTCAAAACTGTTTCAAAAATTGTAGGGCGAGCGAAGCCCACCCTACAAATCAGATTAAATCAGGTAACACATTAATAAGTTTCAACGTGCCAACGGTGTTCTTTCTTCAACTGTTTTTGATAGGCAGCCCAGTCAACGCCGTACTTGCCAGCCGCGGCCGACATTCCCTCATCAATTCCGCCTTCCATACCTTTCAAACCGCAGATATAAGTGTGAGTATTCGGCTTTTGAACCAATTCCCACAATTGGTCTGCGTTCTCTTGAATTCGGTTTTGAATGTACATCTTGCCGCCGTCAGCATTCTTTTGCTCGCGGCTGATGGCATAAGTCAAGCGGAAATTATCCGGGAATTCTTGTTGCAATTGCTCCAACTCTTCCTTATACAGAATGTTGGGAGTGTAAGCAACTCCAAAGAACAACCAAGCTAAACCTCTGAATTTGTAATCGGGGTTGTTTTCTTTAAACATCCGCCACAAATAAGCCCGGAAAGGAGCAATACCCGTACCGGTACCCATCATAATCACGGTGGCTTCCTCGTCGTCGGGCAACAGCATTTCCTTGCCTACGGGGCCGGTGATTTTGACATCATCTCCAGGTTGCAAACCGGTGAGAAAAGTCGAACAAACACCAAAGACTTTTTCGCCAGTTTCTGGGCTTTTGTACTCTAGGCGGCGGACGCACAGAGAGACTGTTTTGTCGTCTACATCGTCTCCGTGACGGGTGGAGGCGATCGAATACAGCCGAATTTTGTGAGGCTTGCCGTTTTTATCCGTACCATCGGGAATAATCCCGATACTTTGACCTTCGAGATAGTGCAAATTGCCTCCAGAAATGTCAAATTTGACGTGACGGACTGTACCCTCGCCGCCTTCTTTGACCAATTCTTCTGTAGAAATGCACTTACCAATATAGGGATTGGCCGGCTTGTAGAGGTTAACAGGAACCTGAACTTTTTCCTTGGCTTGAGTCATGGGCTTAGTTTTTTCTCCAGATTTCTGACTCTGTAGCCCTGCTTCTGGTGCGACTTTGCCATTTGTTTCGGGAGCGCTGTTTGAGGGGCGAATGCTGACAATTCTTCCACCCATGCGAGCAATTCTACGCATTTCCTGATTCATGCGCTCGTAGGGCACGGAGATAAATACGCTGCCGCTACGGCGAATCGGGCTACTTGTTTGGTCAGTTGCTTGGCTCTGACGCATACCCTCCACTTCGTAAACAAAGATGCGGCTGCCTGATTCTGAGTTGGCCGCCACACCAGATATGCTTGGGCTGTACATTGGTTGATTTTCCTTCACGATACAGAGTTATAAAGAAAGAGAATGTGACGTTAGACTCAATTTACTTTTTTCTTAAGGCCATCGGGACTAATTGGCCGCGCCAATTTTTGGGCCTCGCCACGCCGGCGGGAATGTTGAAGTTGCGATCGCTCGCGTATCAAATCCCTACTAGCCGAACGCCGCGCTCACCGAGCCCTATTGCGTTCGGCTGTTGACCTATAGCTATTGTTGTCTGCGTACTGCCAATATTTTACCCGATCGGGGGATCTGCCCCGATAAGTCGTTCTGATTTGGGGAGCGCCCCACCAGAGAAAGGAAGATTCGAGCAGTTTAATGAGGTTGAGCTTGTAGGGGGCCAACGCCTTCTGGTAAGATTAACCACTAAAGTTAGTATTAATTACTTGCCTTGAAGATTGCTTGGGTCTGCCCGGGCAGGCAGTCAACTCACTGCTGTATGCTGGTGAGAACTCGATCGTCTCGGGGTAGCACAGCAGCACAAAGCCTGCTTGCCGCTACCTGCGGGCTGAAATTTTGTGGAATCTAGACTTGAGTTAGTTAGTAAACAGTGATTTTGTTAGAGGGAAACTATGACCAGTAAGCCGGATCGCGTGGTTTTAATTGGCGTTGCCGGAGATTCCGGATGCGGAAAATCTACTTTTTTACGCCGATTGACAGATTTGTTCGGGGAAGATTTCGTTACTGTAATCTGCCTTGACGACTATCACAGTCTCGATCGCAAGCAGCGCAAGGAAACAGGGATTACAGCCCTTGACCCCAGAGCGAACAATTTTGACCTGATGGCAGAGCAAATGAAGGCGCTCAAAGAAGGTCACGCGATCGACAAGCCGATTTACAACCACGAAACCGGTATGATCGACCCGCCCGAAAGGGTTGAGCCGAATCACGTGATTGTGATTGAGGGGCTGCATCCCCTGTACGACGAGCGAGTTCGATCGCTCCTCGACTTCAGTGTCTACCTCGACATCAGCGACGAGGTAAAAATTGCTTGGAAAATCCAGCGCGACATGGCGGAACGGGGCCACCGTTACGAAGACGTGCTGTTTGCGATCAATGCTCGCAAACCGGATTTTACAGCCTACATCGACCCGCAAAAGCAATATGCTGATGTGGTAATTCAAGTGTTGCCGACCAACTTGATCAAAGATGACAAAGAGCGGAAGGTTCTGCGCGTGCAGATGATCCAGCGCGAAGGCATCGCCAATTTTGAGCCTGCGTATTTGTTTGACGAAGGTTCAACAATTAACTGGGTTCCTTGCGGCCGCAAGCTGACTTGTTCCTATCCCGGAATTAAGATGTACTACGGGCCCGATGCTTTCTACGGTCACGAAGTCTCGATTTTGGAAGTAGATGGTCAATTCGAGAATCTCGAAGAAGTTATTTACATCGAAAGCCATTTGAGCAAGACTTCTGCGAAGTATGAAGGCGAGTTAACTCACCTGTTGCTCCAGCACCGCGAATATCCTGGTTCCAACAATGGTACTGGTTTGTTCCAAGTGTTAGTCGGATTGAAGATGCGGGCGACTTACGAGAAGTTGACTGCGAAGGAAGCGAAAGTGGCTGTTAGTGTTTAAAACGCAGACATGAAAGATTTGGGAGGCGCAATTGCGCCTCTTTTTTTGTGGAGAAATGAACCGCAGAGGGCGCAGAGGGCGCAGAGTAGAGTTAGGGGAGGGTGTTTGGAAGTAGAGATGTTAAGAAGGTTTTTCCTGCTTCATGGAGGTCGCTATCTAGGGAAAAAAGGGAAAAAGTTAGACTGCGAACTTGGATAGCGCCATGTTTTATGTCTAGTCGCGTTGTGAGGTCTTGCGGGTAAACGAGAATTGCATTTTGGCAATTTAAGGCATTTGCGTAAGCAACTATTTGATGATAGTCATTATTAGCTACTTTATCGGGAGCTTTGTATTTTGTATCGAGGACGTATTGGACTTTTTTTGTTTCACTATCGCGTATAATTAAGTCAATCTTATCGAAATAATTTGTGTCATGTTCAACTCGGTGTTGTGGTTCGACCTCAAAGCCTTTTGGTGTATTTGCTTTGAGCCATTCAGCCACAAACTTTTCATATAAATTAGCCATATCTATCAGAAAAGGGAGCATTTCGCGATCGCCTGTTTCGTGACTCGGCCCTGTATTATCTAAAAAGAATCGACATAAGGCGTGTAAAAGTTGATAATCTTGATTCAAACGGTGATAATTTCTATCAATACAAGCTTCTGATTTAAAAGGTTTTAATGTAACAAATCCTTGGAGTGCGTGAAAGGCTTTTCGCACAGTGGATGAAACAGATTCACGGCACAAACCGCTGCGGCCAATGATGAATAGTGTCCAAGCGAGTATTTGATTGTCTTCGATGTCGCCTGTTTGTTCGTTATAGTGGCATTTTAGTTTAACATCCCAAGGTTTTTGCAGGGCTGACCGCAAATCGACGCGGCCGCGAATGTAGGCGAGTCTTTCGGTTTTGGATAAGTAATCGCGATATAATCCTTTGCGACAGCGTTCTAGGATTTTTTGGGCAAGAATGTTAGCTAATGTCTCGTAACTTTCTTGTAAAGATTGGCACTGAATCGAGCCTTGGGGAAATTTTATCTTAAGCTTGTAGGCATAGTCAAGCATTCCGAAGAGGTTGTTTATGGGAACCTTTGGGCGGATGGCGATGTGAAATTCTGGAGTGATGGGAATGTTGCCAACTCTGCCTTTAGATTTTAAGTGCCATTGATATTTTGTTTTAAAGTTGGGAAATTCTATATCGATTTCCTTGTCATAATTATGGTGTATTTTTTGTCCTACTGATTCGGGGATTGAGTCTTGTTCAAAAGTTGCTAATTGATATTCTGTAAGTTCGATAATTCGGCGGGATTCTGGTTTCATAATTGTGGTGGATGCAGTAACGCCACGGTATGGGCGTTAATGACGGCGTTAGATTGTCAATAGCCCAATTTATTCTTGATATTCTTCCAGAGAAACTCACCAATTTTTTCCAGGTTATCAAAGAAGTATTCTTCGAGGTATGGCTCAATTTCCATTTGCCAAATATCTTCGATATCTTCAGCTAAGGTTTTTGTCAAAAAGAAGGAGATGCCTAGTTCATAGTGTTTGTTGTTAATTGCCCGATTAACATTTTTGAGAATGCTAATTAATTTATCAACTGCAAAACCTGTTTCCTCTCTCTTATGATAGTTTTGCAGCAGTTCATAGTTAGGAGAAAGGGGAATGAATGCGAAGCGGCGGCGGAGTGCGTTATCGACTAAGGCAATAGAACGGTCTGCGGTGTTCATTGTGCCGATAATGCGGACATTTGTAGGGATTCTAAATAGTTTACCGCTGGCTAGTGTAATAAAGCGTGCTGTGTCTTGTCGGTCATCTAGGAGATACATTAATTCGCCAAAGACTTGAGAGAGATTTGCGCGATTAATTTCATCAATAATGAGAACACAAGTATCTTCACAGACTTCGGCTTTTTCGCAGAATTCTAGGAATCTACCGGGAACTATTGAGTAGGTTAATTGTCCGTTTTGAGTTATTGGGCGGAGGCCTTCGATAAAGTCTTCGTAGGTGTAGGCGGGGTGAAATTGGATAATGTCTGAGAAACCGTCACCGCCGCCGATTAAGTGTTTGGCTAGTTTTTCGGCTATGAAGGTTTTTCCGGTTCCGGGTGGGCCTTGGATGATGGTTTGGCCTTTGCGGTTAATGGTGGATATCCATCGGTTGACTTCAGATGTTTGAAAACCCGTAATTTCAGAAATTTCTTCTAGATTATACACGAGATTAAATTCTTTTTCATATACTGTAAAATATTGATTTATAAGCAGAGGGGAATCATTATCGTACACATTGCAACATAAAAATAAGGGAAATACCTTTTTAAAGGTTTGTACTATTAGTTGAATTAACTTTTTAGCAGAATATCCTAATACTTCTTTTTTTTTTAGCGATCGAGCAACCTGAATATTAGTAAGGTTATATTCTTCAAATTCTTCTTTTTGTTGGTTAATACTATTTAATAATTCATAAATACATTTTGGAGATTTAATTATGAGCGTAGGATCTTCCTCCACAGGTAAAGTAGAACGAATTATTTCCTTAGTTAAATAGTTAGAGTCGATAGGAGCGTTACCACTCCTACCTCTCCTTCAGAGCCGGACGTGAGACTTTCACCTCATCCGGCTCC
>NZ_JAUBTQ010000060.1:0-37110 GCF_036702515.1 Microcoleus sp. BROC3 | reverse complement strand
TTACTTGATTTAGGTAAATTTGACCAGCTTCTGTAACGCTAAAAGCGCATAATTTCCACCCAAAAGCATCGGGCTTCCAAGTTTTCACAACTGATTAAAAAATCCGATCGAAGATCTGCGGAATGTGGGTTCTATGTCTTTGCGTTTAGCAGCAACTCGATACCAGGTTTCTGTTTGGGTTGAAACCACGTGCAACCAATTGGTTTTACCACCAATCCTCAATCCCGTTTCGTCCAGATGTTTCACTGGTGCTGCTTTGACTTCAGACGCAATCTCAATTACGACTGGCTCTATGATGTTGGCAAGTGTCTTTGTTGTATTTGCGATTGTCCCTGGTGTCATTCGACAACCAAATAAATCCAGCAGCACTTTACTTAATCTGTCTTCGGGAATAAAATGCTGATGATTTAGATAGGGCTTGCTGAATAATCGATCGCATATTGCGTGGCGAAAGGTTTCGATCGCGCGATCGAGAGTAAAGTGCAAGATAAACAGGTAAAATAGGTCAAAACCCGTGCATCACCACCTGCGCTAGTGTACCGAAAAGTTGAGCTGGCCCCACAACCCCCATCCGAGTTTGAACTGCCCTTATGTGGCAGCTTGTCACCAGATAAGCTGTTGTGCCTTTAAATAGGGTATAATAAAAAATGAGTTTAGTCAATTTATACAAAAATGCCAGCTAAAAACCATCTCAATCCCCAACAAATAGAGAAACTACAAAAAGCCTTAAGAGAGGAAGAAAAGGCAAATATTAGAGAAATAATTCTAATTTTATTATTGCTCAATGACGGCAATACACAATCTAAAATTGCTAATTTTTTGGGTAGCTCAGTCAACAAAGTATCTTATTGGTGTGTCAAGGGAGACCCAGACAATCTAGAAAGTCTAATTGATGAGAGGATGAAGGGAAATCACAAAAAAGCCACAGATAAATATATAGATATATTATTAGAAACTAGAGAAAAAGACCCTCAAGAATTAGGATATGATTTTGGACGATGGACAGCGCAGAGATTAGCAACATACTTAGAAGAATCCACTGGAATAAAATTAAGTGGAGGACAAGTTCGGAGGATATTAAAGCAAAAAAAGTATGTGTACATCTGGGCTAAGTATAGCCTAGAGTCGAAGAGAAATCCCGAAAAAAGAACAGCGTTTAAAATAAAGATAGCCGAATATTTAAAAATAGAAAAATCAACGCCAAAACGATTACAGGTATGGTTTTGGGACGAGAGTGGATTTAGTTTAAGAGTCACCCGAAGAAAGAACTGGTGTAAAAAAGGCAGCCGAAAAAAGGTCCTAGGAGACCGCAGAAAAGGCAGAGTTAATGTAATGGGAGGAGTGAGGAATTCGGATAAAAAAAGGTGGGTAGAGTTCCTCAAAAAAGGCAACTCATATAATTTTTATCAAGTGCTAAAACTGTTTTATGAAGAGCTAATTAATGAATGGGTATCAGCAGGTAATCAAGCCTCAGAATTTGCGGAAAAAGGAGCCAAAATAGTGATTATCCTTGATCATGCTAGTTTTCACAAGAAAGAAGAGTACCTGAAAATAATTGAAACAGAAATGCCTAACCTTCATTTAGAATTCCTCCCCGAATACAGCCCCGACTATAACTTAATTGAATTAGTATGGCATTCGGCAAAAGAATATATTGCCAATCGACTTTTTACATCTATTGAAGAGCTAGAGTATTTATTGCACCGCCTCTTAAATGAAGGGCAATTAATAATTAAATGGGGTCGCAAAATCAAAAATAAGGGTAATGCTTGTATCACAGTTTAAATGTGTAACAGCTTAACCGTTGGGTAAAAATGACCCAAGTAATCCCGTGGTCAGAATTTGAAGCAGAATATGCTAAAAACTTCCCCGAGCGAAATGGGTGCACCAGCCAAATCCTTTCGGATGGCGTTGGGGGCATTAATCATCAAAGAAAAACTCGGAATTAGCGATCGGGAAACCGTCGAACAAATCCGGGAAAACCCCTATTTGCAATACTTTATCGGTCAATCAACCTACAGTAATGAACTACCCTTTGATCCATCACTATTAGTTCACTTTCGACGGGCGTATTAGTCCGAACTTAATTAATAAAGTGAATGAACGCATGGTCGAAAAAATGCGTTCCATCACCGAGCGTTCAAACTGAAAAAAAACAGGATTCGGACGCCAAAAATGAGTCACCCAATCAAGGAAAATTAATCATAGATGCGACCTGTGCGCCAGCCGACATTAGTTATCCGACCGACTTAGGACTATTAAATGGAGCCAGAGTTCATACCGAAAAAATTATAGACATCCTGTATAAACAGATTAAAAGGAAAAGCAATAAAAAACCAAGAACCTATCGTAATCTAGCTATAAAAGACTACTTAGCAGTAGCTTTCGCAAAGACGACCCACCCGTAACCAAAGAAGACAGGCACTTAAAAAACAACTCCAATATATCAAAAGAAACTTAGCTCATATTGAACAGCTAATCAAGTCAGGTGCGACCCTAGAAAAATTGAATAAAAAGCAATATAAAACCTGGCTAGTCCTCACAGAAGTCTATCGCCAACAGCTCTGGCTATTTGAAAATAAGAAACAGAGCATTGAGGATAGAATAGTAAGTTTAAGTCAACCCCATATTCGTCCCATTGTCCGAGGAAAAGCAGGGAAAAAGGTAGAATTTGGAGCCAAACAAGAGCGCGAGTTGTTTTGAAGGATATGTATTTTTAGACCGGATAAGCTGGGATAATTTTAACGAATCAGGGGACTTAAAAGCACAAGTAGAAGCTTATCGTAACTTCACAGGATATTATCCAGAGTCAGTTCATGCCGTTAGCCAAGCCCTCGAAGAGGATCGCATTTATCGTACACTCTTAGAACCGAGCTTGGTGCAAAGACAAAGGCATTAGAATCAGTGGACCGCCTTTAGGAAGGCCTCCAACCAATATCAGCAAAGAAAAAAAGAAGCAAGCGTTGGAAGATGAGAGAATTCGCAATGCGATTGAGGGAAAGTTCGGGACTTGCGTAAACGAAGATTCGGTCTGAATCGGATCATGGCAAAACTTGATAATACTTCTGAAACAGTCATTGCGATTACTTTTTTAGTCATCAACCTTTCTACCTGGTGGCGCCGGGTTTTTTGTGTGTTTTTATGCCGTTCGGGGAAAACAATGCCTGTTTTTGGGCTGCACATAATCTGGGGTTATGCTTTACTCAGAATGAGGCAGGAAAAACTCATATTTAACTCGGCTTAAATATATCGAGCACTCCCGATCGCCAGAAAGCGATCGATTATTCAGCAAGCCCTAGATAAGCTGCAACTGCTCTAATTCTTTCTCCGTACTGTACTGGGGCTTTAAATGATTCTGGAAAACTCCCTTGTATTTGAGCTTTACATTCAGGACATTCTTTGACCCCAACTTGGTGTTCTGTGACGATTATTTTTGGCGTTGGTATATCAAATACTTGTCGCCCGATCATTTTTTTGACTTCTACTTGAGATATGTCACACCCGCATGATAGACATGAGCATGGTGTGGGATGTTCTATGATATTATCTGGTTCTAAAACTTGTTCTCATGTCTGCCCTGCATGACCAAACTGTCCCCCTGATGGGCGCTTTCCTTTTTCTCGTAAACTTTTTGTCCGAATTTTATCCGCTTTTTTGAGTCCATCGCTTGACGGTGGTTTTGAACTCGTTTGGCTATCTAACCCCAAACGCCTCTCTAGTTCTGCTATTTTTTGCCGCAGGACTTGAATTTCTTGCTCTAAACTCTCAATTTTTTGATCTTTTTCTTCTGGACTCATGGATGAATACTACCATAATTCTTCCTTGATTGGAATCATCCTGACCATCCTACCTAGGGAGTTACAATTATTCTCCAATATATAGCATTTCTTACAAAGGTGAGGTACAATAACAGCAGTGAGTAAACCAATTCCAAATATTTGCTGATGTAACTTCACTAAATGCAAACTAAGAGTGCTTTTGCTAACTCTTGATAATTAGGTGTCTTGATAGAACGGAGAATATTTTTAAGTTTTGACCATAAATTTTCAATTGGGGAGAAATCCGGCGAATAGGGCGACAAGTATATTAATTTAGCCCCTTTTTTTTTGATGGCTTTTTCTACTTCTTCTCCGGTATGAATAGTACAATTATCCATTACTACACAAGCACCTTTCCATAACTTTGGCACTAATTTTCGGATAATAAAAGCCTCAAATGTAATTCCATCAGTTGTACCTATTAAATTGACTGATGTTAGGACTTCTTTGACCGATATAGCTCCAATTATTGAGACATTTCTTCCGCGTTTATTCGGTTTTGATCCCTTGGCTCTTGAACCTTTTATAGACCGAGCATATAACCTAACCATTGCCAAGTTAACTCCACATTCATCAATGAATATTAAGTCTTTGAAATAAACTTCTCTAATTTTTTGCCAGAACTCGTATCGCAGGTTCTGAACCCTGTCAGTGCCTTTGTCTGACGGGAAAAGAGTTTTTTTTTCTTGCGTCATGTTTAAGAGTTTTGCCATTCTTCCCATCGTTGCTACGCTGATGGTAAAACCAATTTTTTGGTACAGTAAATAACGGAGTTCTTCGAGAGTTGCATCATTGTTTGCTTCAATTAATTCTGCTAAAATTAGCAGTTGTTCTGCATTCAGTTTTAATTTGACTCCACATCGCTCAGTGCGAGGAGCAATATTTTGCGTGTCACGATACTGTTTAACCAATTTTTGGACAAAACTCCGAGGCTCCACAAAAACGGTTAGCTATTGCTCTTTGTGACAGCGGTTCATTATGGTACACATCCATAATTTTTTGTCTAAAATCAATCGAATAAGTTTTCATTTTTACTAATGCGTGATCGGGGCTAAAATTTGAGATAGTTGTCATTCTAGTGACTGCTGCGGGTCGAGGGACTACTGCTCGAAGAGCGCCCCATTTAATGAGAGCTGTATAACATTTTGAAGTTCTATATTTTTCCCTCCGTTTAAGTCAGTTATATTATACCTCATCTTTCTAAGAAATGCTATACCATATTCTGTTAACATAAAATTTAGATGCGTGCGCCCTGGCTCGACTCCTGGTCAACCCTGATTCGTGTCCAGGCGGGGCGCATACTCACCGATTGAATTATAGCGAACTGATTTTTGTTATTTGATATTTTCCAGTCAATTCGGCTTGGTCACATTGTACCTCATCTACCTGAGAAAGGCTATATACCTGTTAAACTAATTCCGATCGCCCTCAACGCTCAACAGGATTTGATTCAATGTGGGATAAAATTTCCGCACGCATTAGCGAAGTAACGGGAAACAAATTTTCGATCGACAATCGCCGTTCCGTCAGCGGTGGCTGCATTAATCAAGGGTATTATATCAGCAGCAGTTGCCGCACTTACTTCGCGAAAATTAATCAAGCTTGCCAAATTGCGATGTTTGAAGCCGAGGCTTTAGGTTTGCAGCAAATGCGGGCAACCCAGACGATTCGAGTACCGCAACCGATTTGCTGGGGAACTGAGGGGAATTCAGCTTATATTGTGTTGGAATGGTTGAATTTGGGAAGAGGCGGGAGCGATCTAGCTTGGGAAGAAATGGGGCGCAAACTCGCCGAAATGCACAAATATACCCCCCCCAACCCCCCCTTGGTAAGGGGGGGAGAAGACCCTAATTCTACCTTGGTAAGGGGGGGAGAAGAGCCTAATTCTATCTTGCTGAGGGGAGTTTTTGGGTGGGATATTAATAATACGATCGGCTCAACGGTGCAAATGAATAATTGGACGGCAAATTGGGCAGAATTTTGGGCAGAACATCGGATTGGTTATCAGTTAAAATTGGCTAAACGTCGGGGCGGCCATTTTCCGCAAGGGGAACGTTTATTAGATGTGATTCCTGAATTGTTAGCAGGTTACGAACCGCAACCCTCGCTAGTTCACGGGGATTTGTGGGGGGGAAATGCGGGGGTGACATCTGCTGGGGAACCGGTTATTTTTGACCCGGCAACTTATTTTGGAGATAGAGAAGTTGATATCGCGATGACGGAGTTATTTGGCGGGTTTGCGCCGCAGTTTTATCGAGGATACAATCAGGTTTGGCCGTTGGATGGAGGCTACGAGCAGCGCAAAACTTTATATAATCTATATCACATTTTGAATCATTTTAATTTGTTTGGTGGGAGTTATGAGTCGCAGGCAAATCAGATTATTAATAAAATCTGCGGTTAGAAATAGGGATTTTTTATTTCTAACCGCAGATGAACGCAGATAAACGTAGATGTAAGGTTTATCTGCGACCGTTGCCGCTTTATTTTTGCTTAGCGGTTGCTTTTTTCTTCGCTTCTTTTTCTGCTTTTTTAGCCGCTTTTTCAGCTTCAAGTTTGGCTATTTTTGCTAGCTCTTTTTCTTCGGCTATTTTATCCAGATAGTAGTGGTAATCTCCCAAATAAGGGCGAAACTCTCCATCCCGAATTTCAACTATTTTGTTGGCAACTTGGGAGATGAAATAGCGATCGTGCGACACGATAATTACCGTACCGTCATAATTCTGAATCGCCTCTTCCATCATCTCTTTTGCCGGAATGTCGAGGTGATTTGTCGGTTCGTCCAAAATCAGCAAATTCACGGGAGTCAACAGCATTTTTGCCAAAGCTAGGCGGGCTTTTTCGCCGCCGCTTAAAGCGCCAACCTGTTTGAATACTGTTTCGCCGGTAAACAAGAACCGCCCCAACAAAGTCCGAACTTCTTCATTTTTCCAGTCTGGAACTTCGTCGTGAATGGTTTCCATCACGGTTTTATTCAAATCTAAGGCTTCTGCCTGATTCTGTTCAAAGTAACCCGGGATGACGTTGTGGCCTCCCAATTTGACCGTACCTTCAGACGGTTTTTCTAAACCCATAATCAGTCGCAGCAGAGTAGATTTACCCGCGCCGTTGGGGCCGAGAAAGGCTATGCGATCGCCCCTTTCAATTAATAAATCGGCTCCCAAAAATAGGATTTTTTCGCCGTAGGTGTGCACCAAATCTTCAATTATTGCTACTTCGCGGCCGCTGCGGGGTGCGGGGGGAAAGCGGAAATGCAAAGTTTTTAATCCGCCGGTGGGCGCTTCGATGCGTTCGATTTTGTCTAACTGTTTCTCGCGGCTTTTGGCTTGGGTGCTGCGAGTGGCGCTGGCGCGGAATTTTTCAACGAATGCTTGTTGTTTTTCGAGTTCTTTTTGCTGGCTTTCGTAGGCGCTGAGTTGGGCTTCTCTGGCTTCGGCTTTTTGCAGTAAATAAGAGGAATAGTTGCCGAGGTAGGTGGTGGAAACTCCGCGTTCGGTTTCGACGATTTGGGTGCAGAGCCGATCGAGAAATTCTCGGTCATGGGATACGATTACCATTGGGGTTGTCAGCCCTTTCAGGTAGACTTCCAGCCATTCGATCGTTTCTAAGTCGAGGTGGTTGGTAGGTTCGTCTAGTAGCAAGATGTCGGGTTTTTGGAGGAGAATTTTACCCAAACTCATCCGCATTTGCCACCCGCCGCTGAAGGCGCTGACTAATCGATCGCCATCTTCGGGTTCAAATCCGATTTCGGGCAGAATTTTCTCGATTTGGGCTTCTAAACCGTAGCCGTTTAGGCCTTCAAATTGCCGTTGCAGCCGATCCATTTTGTGGATCAGTTCGTCGAGATTTTCTGGGGAGGAGTTTTCCAAGTCTCGATGGACTTGCATTAGGGATTCATGGACTTCGTTGGCTTCGCTGAAGGCACGCCAAAATTCTTCTTTGACGGTGCGAGTAGGATCTACTTCAAATTCTTGGGAGAGGTAGGCGATGTGTAAGCTGGCTGGGCGAATGACTTCGCCTGCGGTGGGTTCGATTTCGCCGGCGATGATTTTGAGTTGGGTGGATTTACCGGCACCGTTGACGCCGACTAAGCCGATGCGATCGCCCGGTTTGACTTCCCAGGTGACATCTTTGAGTACGACGCCTGTGGGATAAATTTTACTGATGTGTTCGAGTCGCAGCATTGTTGTGGGGACTGGGGAAGGGCAGGTTTAGCGGCGGATCGGATGCCGGCGCTGAGGTCGAGTCAATCTTAACAAATTTTAAAGATTTTTAGTGAATTGCGAGATTTTGATTTAGTGGGAGTTACGCATGGGGGCCCAGAAACCGGTTTTTTTTTGCGAAAAGACGCCTTCGTACTCGAAGATTATGTAAAAAACCCGGTTTCTTTGTCTCAGTGCATAACTCCTGATTGAATTTCTCGAATAATGCTTGACACTTCTACACATTATAATAGTCAGTGTCAACCTCGATAGCAAAAAAGAGCAATCGAGCCAGCCAGAGACATTTATCATCAAGTTGTCAAACAGGCTTTCATTAAGGCTGGCTGGACAATTACCCACGATCTGTATCCTTGCTTTGTGCCAAAAGAAACCTATCGATCGGGGTGCCGAACAGCTATTAGCTGCTGACAACAACGATCGCAAGATAGCCGTTGAACTTAAAAGTTTTATCAGAAAGTCTAGAATTGCCAATTTAGAGCAAGCTTTGGGTCAGGCGTTGGTGAACTGAGGTATGATTTGCCTATCAGCGCTGACGGAGGCAGGTCGCATAGCGTTCAAATCAGAGTATATAAATGATTACTTGAATAGGGAAAGGGAACGTCCTCGAATTTGAGAAGCCTGAATTAGTAAGCGAATTGAATGTTTTAGCATTTATTCGGATTTAGAATAACAAAGAGTGTTACTTTTAAATCCCACCAAATAATGTTGCAGTCTTGTTTTGTTACCTTGAACTCTTTGGGTCTTCTGGGTTGGCGGTGATAAGAAAGACTAATTAGAAAAGCAAGCTAATAGTCGATCTCGAAAATTGTCAAAATTAACAAATCCATAGGCTTGACGTTTAATCAGTTTGAGACGATTGTTGATTCCCTCCATAACACCACTCGTTGTTCGGTTCAAGAAATAGTTACAAATTCCATCGATATGATTGCGAAGCATGGTTAGGGTATCACTGTAAATTGGTTGTGCTTTCTTAATCCATTCAAGCAGTGATTCTTTCCCCTCTGACACACTATGATGACTTTCAAAAATCTCTCTGAATTCTTCTTTTAATTCATAGGCAAGCTTAAGACGCTTAGATTGACTTAAAACTGTAGCCAATTTAACCCCTTCCTCTTCTTTTAAATCTACACCATTTTTCAGGACAATAAATCGGCTACCTTTTCCTTTAATATTGCATTGTCTTCGGATTTTATTCAATTCCTCATTCACATATTTCATCACATGAAATCGGTCATATACCACAATCGCATTAGTCCAAACTTTTTGGATTACTTTGGGAAAACCACCCCACATATCTACACTCACTTCTAACACCTGCTCGCGAACCTCAATCGGTTGCTGAATAAGGACTTCCATGATACCTTGCTGTTCGTGACTGTCGATCACTTCAATCAATTGACTTTGGTCAATATCGGAAACTACAGTCACAAAATCTTGATGCCCTTTTCTCATACTAATTTCATCGATACTCAGACGTTTAACCGCTCCCCATGAGGCTTTTTTACTTGTGAACGCTGATGATTAAAAATTCCTTGAATCTGATCCCAACTTAATTCTTCCTCTCGTTTTACCTGTGACACTGTTGTCACCTGAACACGGTGATAAATATACTCCTCATATCGTTGAGTATAGCGCCGACCTTCATCAACAAAACACAGTTGCTCTGTGAAATATTTTTGACAATTTTTACAGTAGTATTGGCGACGAGGAATTTCCAATTCGATTAACTGACCTGAAATCGGTAAATCTCGAATCAAGATTGTCCGAATCTGATGGAGTTCATCTGTGGACTTTTGACAGTGAGGACAAGTAGCATAATCCGTCAAAAAACACACTTTTAAAATTGTTTTTCTATCATTTTTAATACATCTTTCAATCGTAATGTGTGGCAAATTGAGTAATCCGTCAAGATGGAAATCCATGAGCGACGCTCTAGCATAAAGTTCCTATATTATACAGTTTCCACCGCCAACCCAGAAGAGCCAACTCTTTTCAGATAAGTTTTAGAGATAATTTTGTCACCATCTGGAATAAACATTGGATCAACTTTCCCACCGATCTTTACATAAAAATAGCATCTCCCTTTCTCAAAAATATCCCATAAAGGTTTAAATGTTTTGGCACGCTGGATCTCTTAAAACCCATCCTAAAATACCTGCTTTGAAGTGGTATCTTGTTGTCCGCAACCAGGGGTTGTCACGGCTTCGCTTTATAGATTTTAGGGACAAACCAATAAGTATTATCAATACAGGGTGGAATTTTTCACAATTTGAGCGAAACCCATTTGGTATGTTACCGCCGGATTCATCTGTGAGAGCAATCTACAATCTAAAATCGGATGGCTTCGCTTTTGCCAAAGTGTGATATTTTGTAAAAGAGTTCTTGGCAATTTGTCGGTAACTTAATATGTTGCCACAAGTCCGAATAGAAAAATCAAAGCGTTAATCTATATTCCCAAGTTGAAATAAAATTATGTCTACTACTGATTTATCGAGTTTGAGCCGATCGATCCCAATTGAAAAGATTCGTTACGACGATCGCGGTTTAGTACCGGCGATCGTCCAAGATTATTTGGACGGTACGGTGTTGATGATGGCGTGGATGAATCGGGAGTCACTGCAAAAAACTCTCTCTACCGGACAGACGTGGTTTTGGAGTCGTTCGCGTTCCGAATTGTGGCCCAAAGGCGCGACTTCGGGACACGTTCAAAATGTAAAGGGGCTGCGTTACGACTGCGATAGCGATGCTTTGCTAGTCACTGTCGAACAAGTCGGAGATATTGCTTGTCACACGGGAGAAAGAAGTTGTTTTCACCAAGTTGATGGGGAAATTTCACCGCCGCCAGGGGATATGTTATCTCAATTATTTGGGGTAATTTGCGATCGCCGGGACAATCCTAACGAAAGTTCTTATACTTGCAAGTTGTTCGAGGGGGGCGACAACAAGATTCTCAAGAAAATTGGCGAAGAGTCGGCGGAAGTTGTGATGGCTTGCAAAGATGACGACAAAGAGGCGATCGCTGGAGAAGTTGCGGATTTATTTTATCACGCTTTGGTTGCTTTGGCTCACCATCAAGTTGATTTAAGGGCGGTTTACCGCAAATTGGGCGATCGACGAAAATAATCGGTAAGTTGATTATGGGTTTGTAGTGAGGACTTCAGTCCTCTTTTTCAACATTCGATCGAGCTTTTGCAAAATAAAAATAGCCGCGCCGACACTCAAAGCCAAACCCAACCAAAAATTATCCGCCGCCCATTTACCCCCATCCAAAGCCAAACCGCCCAGCGGCGGCCCGATTAAATAGCCGATCGCCCAACACTGAGAATTAACCGCCAAATACACGCCCCGCAAAGACTCCGGCGCTAAATCTACCACCAAAGCCGAAGCAAAAGGCGTATAAGCAACAGTCGCAAGCGACAAAAAACTCAAGCCTAAAACAGCTAAAAATAGATTGCCCGTTGCAGCCATTCCCGTCAAGCCGATCGCGATAAATCCCATTCCCCACAGCAGCGCAGAAATCATCAAAGCTTTTGGATGGGAAAATGGCCTCAAAGCTTTAACAACTGGCAGTTGCAAAGCCACAGTTAAAAACGTACTAAAAGCAAACAAAACGGTAATTGTACCTGTTGAAAAGCCTTTTCCCGTCCCCACCGCGACAAACTTGCTAAAGTAGAGCGGCATTGTGGTTTGGATTTGGGAAATATATAATGTGAACAGAGTATTTACTAAAGCATAAACTAGAAGACTTCGATCGCTCAGCGCCACTATCCAGCCATTTTTTAGATTTTTTTTACCTGTATCGGCTGAATTAGCTGGTTTGTAGGTTTCGCCGATCGCGATCGCCACCACCGCAAACAGCACTAAAAACGAGATACCATCAATAATAAAGAGCGATCGATAATTCCCCGTTAACTCAATCAACAAACCGCCCAAAATAATCCCAACTTGCAAACCCAAATTATCAGCAAGCCGCGTCAAAGCAAAAGCTTCCTGTCGCTGTTCGCCCTCGGTTAAATCCGCCACCATCGTCTCGGTTGGAGGCCAATACAAACCCACGCCCAAACCCATTAGTAAATTGCCCGCAACTAAACCAGCGAAATCATTAGTCGCCGCCAGTACAAAAGAAGCGGCAGCCGAAATAATTGCCGCCAGCAATAAAGTTCGCCGCCTTCCCCAAAATTTGGAATCGCAAAAAGAACCTCCCAAAATTCTGCCGAATATTCCCGAAACTGAACCGCTACCCAAACCAATCCCAACAGCAGTAGCAGATAAACCCACGCGATCGACAAAAAATATCGGCGCGTAAAATAAAGTAAAACCGGTACCGCTTTGGGAAAGGAACCTGCCGGCGGCAAGAATCCAGACTTGAGGCGGGAGACGGGGCAACCAAGATGATAATTGAAGTTTAGGCATTATAATTAAATGAGGAGTTAGTCGCGATCGCATGAAACCCATTTTTTTATGAACATTTTTATAAACATACGTTATAGCCTTTTATTACGGTCAAAAACCTGGTTTCGTCGATCGCAATGGGTAAGTCCTGTGAGTGATTATTAATCTACTGCATACTTTTTTAGAAGTAGTAATATGATGACAAGCACCAGTGGACTTAACAATTCTTCAGGGTCTGTTACACAAAAGTTACCATTAATTTAAAAATACTTAACACGATTCTATAAAAAAATTAGTTAAACTCTAGAAAAGGCAGAAAAAATTTAGAGGGTCTAATTATATGACAGCTATTACATCAAGAGTGGAATCAATCAGACCCCGTTGGCAAGCAATTGTTATGGTGGCCTTGATTTTCTGGCTCAGCGGTAGCCTGATTTTGGATCTAGTAATTATGCCCAGTCTTTACGTATCTGGCATGATGACATCTCCCGAGTTTGCAACGGCCGGAAATTTAATGTTCTGGGGATTCAACCGCGTTGAGTTAATCTGTGCGGGTCTGGTGGCAACGGGTTTGATGGTTTTGAGCAATTTAGTCGGTGACTTCGGCAAGCGCAGCCGCACAGCAATCTTACTATCATTGGTACTTCTGGCGATCGCCCTGATTGACACCTACGCCCTGACACCCCAAATGAGCGCCTTGGGAATGCAGCTAAATCTGTTCGATTCCGCAGCAGAAGTGCCCGCCGGGATGAATCTACTCCACCAAGGCTATTTTGGCTTAGAAGCGCTCAAGTGGGCCGTCGGCGCTACGCTGCTGGGCTGGTGCTACCAAAACCAAGCTTAATCGACATAAGGCTCAGAGGTTGAGTTGAGAAAAAAACTCAACCAGCAGCAGCGGGGGGAGTGAATTGACGCCCCCCGCTAATTTTTTTGAAAATTTTAGCGATCGTAAACTAGGCTTGAATAGCAGGCATTCGCTCTCCTAGTCTGGCGTAAAATCCAGTCAACAGTCACCGACGGTGCAACCGGAATTAATAGAATTCATCTGCCTTAATCTGTGTTTATCTGCCCTCATCTGCGGTAAAAAAAAGAGAATGTATTAACCGCAGATGACAATGGATTGACGCTAATTCACGCAGATGAAAAAAATAGAGAGATGAATAATCTCCGATGCTAACAGATTTGATATAACTATACTGTCAAGTTTCCTGACCCTGCCAAAAACGGATACTTGCGAACAACTCCTCCCGTGGAGAAAGCAAAATTTTAGACTCTGGTTCAAACTCCCAGATTCATCTGTAGAGTAAATCTAAAATCTAAAATCTAAAATCGACTGACGGCACGCCTTACTCGGAGGCTTCCGGTAAATCTGTTTTTGGCCACAGCAGGCGCAAACCCATCACCGCAAATCCGATCGCAGCGATCCCCTTTACAATCCTCTCCGGCAACACCTCTGCCGTGCTGAAGCCAATGCCCACACCGATTAAACTCGCCAGCAGCAGCGCCGACGCCGTACCGAAAAATACAGCCCGCGGCGAGTTACAACTGCTGCCCAGGGCGATCGCAGCTAATTGACTTTTGTCTCCTAATTCTGACAAAAACACTGTAATAAAACTTATTGCCAAAAGTTGCCAGTCCATATTTTTTTCAGTTCTTAGTTAGGTATTTTAGAAATCTAGGACTTACCGACAGGCAGACAATTAACCCAGCACTTCCCACAGCAGAACCGCCGAAATCGCCAGCAAAATCACTCCGGCTGCTCTCTCCAAAGTTCTCGGAGCAATCCGACTAGCCAGCCACCTTCCCAGCAAAACCCCCAGCAAACTGGTTGCTATCAAAGCTGAACCCGCACCCGCAAAAACGATCCAAGGATTTCGAGATTCAGCCGTCATCAGCAAAATCGCGAGCTGAGTTTTGTCTCCAATTTCAGCTAAAAAAATAGTGGCAAAAGTCGAGGCAAAAATTGCCCAGTGCTTGGGCTTCAGTTTCTTTTGTTCGTGAGAAATATCGGGATTTGCACTCACTGATAGTTCAGGTGGCTTTGGGGTTAAATCAGCACAAATCTCAGAAGCCTCTTTTAGTTGTATTTGTACCTGTTGCGGCAAATCATACTTGGGGTTTACTGAGTCAGAAGCAGACAAGCTTGGCGGAACAGAATCAAGTTTCACGGGCAATGAGTGCTAAACGCTATTTATTTTTGACTTGTACTTTTGATTCTAACTTTCTCTGTGCCTGCTTTTACCAAACCAGGGTCATCTTTTTCCCCACAGATTTGAGCAACTGATTCCTGGAACCACTCACCTAAGCCAACAAGGGATACAAGCCCCCAGATTTATCTGTCGAGTCAATCTAAAATCTAAAATTGACTGAGGCATACAAGCCCCCAGATTTATCTGTCGAGTCAATCTAAAATCTAAAATCTAAAATCTAAAATGGACTGACTGGTTTATGTGCCGTAAGTTCGATCGCCCGCATCTCCCAAACCAGGTACAATAAAGCCCTGTTCGTTGACTATTTCGTCGATCGTTGCCGTGTAAATCATCAAACTCGGGTACTCTGCACTCAGCCTCTTCAAAGCCGGAGGAGCAGCCACCACAGAGATAATCCGAATCAAGCTCGGGTCAATTCCCCGTGCAGTCAATTCCTGCATAGTCGCTACAATCGTCCCGCCAGTCGCCAGCATCGGCTCGCTAATTATCACCCGCGTTTCCGGGTTAAACTGCGCCGGCAATTTGTTCAAATAACAAGTCGGTTCCAGCGTCTCCTCATTCCTTGCCATGCCGAGGTGGTAAACCGAAGCCAGCGGCACAACCGTCTGAATTCCTTCGAGCAGTGACAAACCCGCCCGCAAAATCGGTACCACAACTAACGGAGCTTCTGGGTTGATAAAAGTCGCCGGACATTCTGCCAAAGGCGTCTGCACTGTGGTTTCCACTGTCGGCAGCCATTCTCGAATCGCCTCGTAAGCCAGCCACCTTCCCAATTCTGTCATCGCAGAACGAAAAAGTACCGATGGGGTGGCGGCGTCGCGGGCAACAGCCAGCCAGTGTTTAATTAACGGATGCGGAGGAACGTAAACGCGCAGTTGCAGGGACATGAGGAATTTGGGGAGAGTGCTAGGTTGGAGGGATTTTATGCGGTGCGGTCGATCGTCTTCGAGGGCTTCGCCAACAGGCGATCGATCGCTCTGTGCAACTTATCACATCCTTGAGGGTGCATACAAGCCAGAGAGTGAGAATCGACATATTGCACCATTTTCAAAATTGCCGTCACGGGTTCAAATCTCCGCTGGACTGCCGGACTCTTGCCACAAGCACCAGCCGTCGGTTAGAACAGACATCTTGCACCCTTGTTAATCAGCCTTTCACTGACCGGCAGGATTCCCAACCCACAAGAAAACTCACTCTTCGCTTCACAGGCTTTCTGGCCTGTGAAGCGAGAATTGTGCAAGATGTGAGTTAAAACTCATTCGCCGATCGACCTCCATCAGCTTATTGAAATATTTTTCTAATAGTATTGACATTAATTAGCAACAAGGCTATAGTAATTTTTAGTGTTCTCCTCTCAAAGGATCGGCAGACGGGGGCAGTCGGCAATGGTAGACTGTTCCCGCATTTTTTTTTGAAGCTGGGGCATCGGGCGTTGGGATGAGAGAGAGAAGAGGGAATAGGGAATAGGGTAATTAATATTCGTTCAACATCTGCCTTCAACATCTGACGAATGCCTGACAATCAATAATTAATCCGTGTATCCGTCTCAAAATCCGTGTCGTGCCTTCTTCCTTGTAGAGCGATCGACTGTAATATTATGGAAATTATTAAGATTTTTAACCCAATGTCAGCTCCTACCCAATCCCAGTTATTTTCTTCCAATTCCCGCCCAACAGAGCAAGAGTTTGATGTAATTGTCATCGGTTCCGGCATTGGCGGACTGGTGACGGCTACCCAGCTAGCGGCTAAAAAAGCCAAAGTTTTGGTGCTCGAAAGCTACACAATTCCGGGGGGTAGCGCTGGATATTTCGATAGAGAAGGCTACAGATTTGATGTCGGGGCCTCCATGATTTTTGGGTTCGGACAGCGCGGCACTACGAATCTCCTCACCCGCGCCCTCAAAGCAGTCAACGTCACCCTAGAAACTATTCCCGACCCCGTACAGCTTCACTATCACTTACCCGACGGCTTGGAACTGGAAGTTCCCCAGCCTTATGAGAAATACTTGCAAGAATTAACTGACAGGTTCCCTCACGAACGCGAAGGAATCCACAAATTTTACGGCGAATGCTGGAGCGTCTTCAACTGCCTCAACGGGATGGAATTGCTATCCCTAGAAGAACCCGGATATCTGGTTCGAGTCTTTTTTCAGAATCCTTTAGCCTGTTTGGGATTAGTAAAATATCTGCCTCAAAATACAGGTGACATTGCGCGCCGCTACATAAAAGACCCTACTTTGCTGAAATTTATCGACATGGAATGCTACTACTGGTCTGTAGTACCCGCAGACTTGACGCCAATGATTAACGCCGGAATGGTATTTTCCGACAGACATTACGGTGGCATAAATTATCCCAAAGGCGGAGTCGGTCAAATTGCCCAGAAATTAGTCGAAGGATTAGAAAAATGCGGCGGGAAAATTCAATACAAAGCTAAAGCGAAAAAAATTATTACAGAAAAGGGTCGCGCTGTCGGAGTCGAGCTAGCAACCGGCGAAGTTTACCGGGCAAAGCGGATTGTTTCTAACGCCACGCGATGGGATACTTTCGAGAAATTGCTGCCTGCAGAAGAGATGCCCGCTAGCGAAAAGAAATGGCAGCAGCGCTATCAAAAAGCCCCCAGTTTCTTGAGTTTGCATTTGGGAGTGGAAGCAAGCGTAATCCCTGCGGGTAGTGCCTGCCACCACATTTTGTTAGAAGAGTGGGACAAAATGGAAGCGCCGGAGGGAACAGTTTTAGTGTCAGTTCCGACGGTGCTTGACCCGGATTTAGCTCCCGCAGGATATCACATAGTTCACGCTTTTACGTCGAGTTGGATAGAACAGTGGGAAGGACTTTCGCAGCAGGCATACGAGGATAAAAAAGAAGAGGCGGCAGGGAGAATTATTGAAAGATTAGAAAAGATTTTTCCCGGTTTAGATGCCGGTTTGGATTATATGGAAGTGGGGACAGCGCGTTCTCACCGGCGCTTTTTGGGGCGCGAAGACGGAACTTACGGGCCGATTCCGCGACAGAAGTTAATGGGTTTGCTGGGAATGCCATTTAATCGAACTTCTATGCCAGGTTTGTATTGTGTGGGTGACAGTACCTTTCCCGGACAGGGTTTAAATGCGGTGGCGTTTTCTGGGTTTGCTTGCGCGCACCGCATTGCGGTTGATTTGGGTTTTTAGCGCTAGTAGTAGGGTGCGTCAGACGCTTCGTTTGAAATACGAGAGAAAATGTGAGGTTCCCGGCCACCCTACACAAAAACTAAAAACCCGGTTTTTGGGGAAAAACCGGGTTTTAAACTGAAAATTGGCAGTTTTCATTCTTTTACTGAGTTCACTGGTCGTAGCTACCGCCGACACCGATTTGGGTATTGTAGATTTTGGCATCAGTGATTGTCATATCTTGCATTGATGCGCCGGATACGTCAGCGGTGTTAATGATGGCTGCGGTCAGATTTGCCCGATCGAGATCTGCGTCATTTAAACTGGCATTAGTCAGGAAAACTGCGGTTAAGTTAGCACCCGTCAAGTTAGCACCCGTCAAGTCAGCGCCTTCGAGGTTGGCGCTAGATAGGTTTGCACCTCGTAAATTTGCTTCTCTCAAATCAGCACCAATTAAATGGGCTCCCGTTAAATCTGCTCCTGTTAAGTCGCACTGAAAACATTGCCCGGTTGACAATAACTGTTGGACATCAGCGGGATTTTCAGCGCGAGCCGGGTCTGCCAACAGTAGGGGAGTAATTAAAAATGTAGCGGCTAATAGATGGCGTTTCATAATCCCTTTTCCTCACCAGACTGTCTGTTTAAGTTCTCGTCTTTATATCTACAATCTTACCACAGTTGTTTTCGCCAGTTGCGATCGAATTCACAGACCGGCTGTGACATCGATTTCCCTCGACCACCTACAGATGGTCTCGAAAAGCTCCCAAAACTTAATTTCGCAAAACTTAACACTGCCGGACTTAATGCAGTGCTTTTTTGTAGTAACCTTTTCTAGGCTAGCAAAGACAGGCAACAGATGTGTATTTCTAAGGAAGGATATGATTAGGGATCCAGTGGATGATGCTATAATTTGATTTTATCGAAAAAACTTCAAAACAAATACATTATCTTTAATAAAAGTGTCAGCCGACAGAAAATTTAACTTAAAATAAACATAACCTTCTAACTTTATAGGTAGAGGGAGATCCGTCACGGGCCAGATCCCCAGCCAAAGATAGGGTGCATTTTTAACAATAAATTTTAATTAGGTCTCAGCAGCAGCGCTGTCAAAATCCACGTAGTGCTTGGAAAGCAGCGCTTTTTTGGAATGTCGCAGAATCAACGCGATCGCAAAACTAAATTAAATATGCTCAAAAACGATTCCTCCAAGTATCTGCCAACATTAGATCAAGTAATTGACCGCTCCCCCTTGACAGTTGCGCCAGATACACCACTAGCAGAAGTAATTACTCTGATGGGGCAATGGCGCGGAAGTTGCTCTCTAAACGCAGACATTCCACCAACCGATATCTACCAGCAACTAACAGAAATCGTAAATCCCCCCACCTCAAGCGCGTTCAGAGACGCGACAGGTATCTGCGTCTTTGTCGTGGAAAAATCCCTCGAAAAATTCTCCTCGCACTCGGCTCAAAATTCTCAATTGCAAGGAATATTTACCGAGAGGGATCTTGTCGATTTGATTGCTTCGGGCAAAAACTTAAAAGGTGTCAGCATCGCAGAAGTGATGAGGCAGCCGGCAGCAACTCTGACCAAATCCGAGACTCAAGACATTTTCAGCGCCCTAATTCTGCTGCGCCAACGAAGAATTAACCATTTGCCAATCTTGGACGGTGACGGTCAACTCTTAGGAGTAATTACGCCGGAAAGCATTCGCCAAGCTATGCTGCAACCGGCAAATATCTTAAAAATGCGCAGCGTGAAAGAAGTAATGACCGCACAAGTCATTCAAGCGCCTCGATCGGCCTCAGTTAGGAGTTTAGCCGAGTTGATGGCGCAGCACCGGGTTAGCTGCGTGGTAATTACAGAATCAACAGAATTATCGATGAATTTGCCGTTCCCCATTCCAGTAGGTATAGTCACAGAACGGGATATTGTGGAATTTCAAGCTTTAGATATAGATTTGTCGCAAACGATCGCCCAAACTGTGATGAGTACCCCCTTATTTAGTCTCAAGCAAGAAGACTCGCTGTGGGTAGCTCATCTTGAAATGCACCAGCGTTTAGTCCGCAGGTTGGTAGTAACGGGGGAACGGGGAGAACTCCTGGGAATAGTCACTCAAAGCAACTTACTGCGGGTACTTGACCCGATGGAAATGTCAGGGTCGATCGATGTCCTGCACGATTCAGTCATAGAACAGACTAGCGAATTGCAAAAAGCCATCGCATCCCTCAGCTTGACTAACGCCCGACTAGAAAGCGAAATCGCTACCCGCGTGCGGGCCGAGGCGAGGCTGCAACTTCTAGAATCTGCGGTAGTTAACGCCAACGACGCGATCGTCATTATGGATGCCGGACACAGCGATATTTCCGATCCCAGCATCATCTATGCCAACGAAGCTTTTACTCAAATGACGGGCTACCTACCCGAAGAAATCATCGGACAAACGCCCAGTTGCTTGCGCGGCCCAGAAAGCGACCCGACCCAGGTAGCTAAAATTCGCCGTACTTTCTCTCGCCGAGAACCCCTACGCCTGGAATTGATTAACTACCGCAAAGACGGTTCAACTTATTGGGTGGAACTCAACAGCGTACCCGTTGCTGACGAGTTCGGGAACGTTACCCACTGGGTGTCGGTGCAGCGGGATATTAGCGAGCGCAAGCGCATGGAACAAGCATTTTTTGAAGAAAAAGAACTCGCTCAGGTAACACTACAATCGATCGGCGATGGCGTAATCGCTACTGACGCCGCGGGCTGCATTTCCACCCTTAATCCAGTTGCCGAAAAACTCACGGGTTGGTGTACCTCGGAAGCTAAAGGTTTGCCCCTCGCCAGCGTGCTGAGAATAGTGGACGAAACTACCGGGCTGCCGGTCGCAAATATCGCCGAAATGGCTTTGTGCGAAGGTCGGATTGTTGACCAAGGCCACAACAGCTTGCTGATTGCCCGCAACAACCGCGAATTTGCGATCGACCACTGCGTCGCCCCCATCCACGCCAGCAACGGTGAAATAGTCGGGGCCGTCGTTGTGTTCCGAGATGTCACCCAAGTCCGAACTCAAGCGCGACAACTCACCTGGCAGGCAACTCACGATCCCTTGACGCAATTAGTCAACCGCCGAGAATTTGAGTACCAGCTAGAACACGCCCTGCACGGCGCTCAAGGTTACGGGCAAGAACACGTGATGCTTTACCTGGATCTCGATCGCTTCAAAATAGTTAACGACACTTCCGGTCACGCTGCAGGCGACGAACTGCTGCGCCAAGTCAGCCAGCTATTTAAAAGTCATATCAGCAAAACCGATATTTTGGCCCGTCTCGGCGGCGATGAATTTGCCGTACTCCTATACAACCGTCCAGTCGAAGGAGGATTGGATGTTGCAGAATCGCTGCTGCGAAGCATTCAGGGATTCCGGTTTGGCTGGCAGGAAAAAACTTTTTCGATCGGAGTCAGTATTGGTTTGGTAGCAATTGAGCCCAAAACAGCATCGACATCTGCAATTTTGAGCGCGGCCGATATTGCCTGCTACGCTGCTAAAAATAAAGGCCGCAACCGGGTGCAGGTTTATCAAGCGGGCGATCGAGAATTAATCAAACAGCACGGCGAAACCCAGTGGGTTGTGCAAATTAATCAAGCTTTAGAAGAGAATCGCTTTCGCTTGTACTCTCAGCCGATCGTACATTTGCTCAACTCTCCAACCACCCGAACCCACTGCGAAATCCTGCTCCGCCTCCAGCTTGAAACCGGTCAGTTGGTGTCGCCCATGGCTTTTATTCCGGCGGCAGAACGCTACAACTTGATGCACGCGATCGACTGCTGGGTAATTCGCACTTTATTTGGCAACTTGTCTAAAATTTTTACGGCCAATTTATTAGTCCAAAACCCCGGAGCAGACAGCGATAAAATAGTTACCTTACCTGCTTGCTCTCTTTTGTCTAATTCGCAATCCTCCTTTGGCAAATATCCCAGCCTTTATTCAATCAACCTTTCTGGGGACAGCCTCAACGAAGAAAGGTTTATCGAGTTTATTCAGGAGCAGTTTTCCATCCATCAAATACCGCCGGAAATAATTTGTTTTGAAATTACAGAAACCGTGGCTATCGCTAATCTCAGCAAGGCAGCCAGCTTGATTTGGCAACTCAAGGAACTCGGCTGCCAGTTTGCCTTGGACGACTTCGGCAGCGGGATGTCTTCCTTTGCTTACCTAAAAAGTTTGCCGGTTGATTATCTCAAAATTGACGGCAATTTTATTAAAAATATTGCCGACAATCCTATTGATATCGCAATGGTGGAAGCTATTACCAAAATTGCTCACGTCATGGGAATTAAAACTATTGCCGAGTATGTCGAAAATCAAACAATTATGGATAAACTCAATGAACTTGGGGTAGATTACGCTCAAGGTTATTATTTGGGAAAGCCTCAACCTTGTAACTTCACATCTCCTAGTTTAGAGCAAGTTTTGGGGGAGTTTGCTGTTAATTCTTTGGCTTTTGAGGCAAAGCTGGCTTCTTGAACTGTCCTGGACGCAAAAACCCGGTCTCTGCACGTAATTTGAGCCTATAGGCTCGATCGCGACAACGATCGACCGGATTTTATTCTCTAGTGCGTCCCGGACAGTTCGAGAAGGAAGTTCGGCAACGAGAAATGTAGGGGATTTAACGGATGGATGTTGAGGGAACAGTCCTGGACGCAGGATTGTTGAGAAACCGGGTTTTTTTACGAAAAGACGGGTTGTAGACTGCACCCAAGGTAAAAAAACCGGTTTCGCACGGGCCCCGATGCGTAAGTCCTGGGGAAGAAATAAAAGGGAGATTTTAAGTTTCGCTATGAATTCTCCATTCCCCATTCTCCACGATCGATTACCTTATACATTAGTTTCCGCCGCTTCAATGTACTGACTGTCTAACAAAAAAGCACCTTTTTCAAAGCGAATGCCCCAATAATTGCCGGGACGCCGATCGATCACAACACCTTCAGCCCCGATCGCAATTAAATTCGCAGGCCTCAGCATCGGCATCGGTTCGGCAGTTTTGACGTAAGGCGGCATCGCCACAACTCGGACTTTTTGACCGATTGTAAATTCTTTTTCCATGAGCTTTATTCCTAAAAAAAACGGCGATAAAGGAATTTCAACAAGGAATGTTTCTGTTTAATTGATTAATTAGGGATAATAATAAAAGGGAGAACTATAAAGTGTCATTCAGGGAATTATTGGCAAAATTATTGATGTTTTAGGCTGCCATCTTCGTTGTATTCAAGTTCATAACATTTTCCCCCTAACCCTAAGTCATGAATACATCGTTGGTAGTTTTTGGCTCCCATATCGAAAGGGTTCGTCCTGTTCAATCTTGCCCATTCAGCTATCTTTAGCTGGTTAGTTACCCCTGAAGCATCGGCTACGGTTTTGACAATCCAATCAAACATTTTTTTTCCTCTAAGCTGTCTCTCACTCTACCTCTCTATATTATATTCACCTACAGGCAATCAAACATTTTTTTTCCTCTAAGCTGTATCTCACCCCTAACTCGGACGATCGCCCGTAACACCCCTGACCGATCGCGCTACAATTGTCAATCGGGATGAAAATGGCTGATTAGGAAAGTAGAGGAGTAGGTGTTATGGCTACAAGTCGTCGCATTGAGCGTGTAGCTTCAATGATTAAACGGGAAGTCAGCCTAATGTTGCTGAATGGAATCAAGGACGACCGGGTAGGTGCCGGTATGGTTAGCGTTACCGACGTAATTGTTTCGGGAGACCTTCAGCATACAAAAATTTTTGTCAGCATCTACGGTAGTGATGAGGCGAAGGCCGAGACTATGGAGGGTTTGAAATCTGCAACTAGCTACGTCCGCAGCCAGTTGGGCCAACGGCTGCAACTGCGCCGGACGCCGGAAGTGATTTTTCTCGAAGACCGTTCTTTGGAACGGGGCGATAAAATGTTGATACTGCTGAATCAGCTTTCTGCCGATCGCAAACCGGGCATTCTAGATCCCGAGGAAGAATTCGCTGAGGATGAAAGTCCCGATTGAAGCGAGAAGGAAGAAGGAAGAGGGAAGAAGGAAGAGGGGAAGAGAAGTAGATAGGGAAAATTCCCAATTCCCTGTTTGGCCGATTCCCAATTCCCTGTTTGGCCGATTCCCGATTCCCAAATCTAAAATCTAAAATCTAAAATCTAAAATCTAAAATCGAATGATTGACAATCTTTCCTTACCAGAACTGGTGGCCCAGATGTTCGTGGTGCGCGCTTCTGGCTGCTTGTTCGACCACCAAATTTGCTATCCCGAATGGGAACCAACTGCTAGCAAACTCCGCTATTATCTGGAAAAGTTGGGCGTCGGCGGGGTGATTTTGGTCGGGGGAAGTGCTGCGGAGTTGGCAGTTCGATCGCACCAATTGCAGTCTTGGGCCAAGTTTCCGCTACTGCTGGCGGCTGATATTGAAGAAGGTGTCGGCCAGCGGTTCGGCGGGGCGACTTGGTTCGGGCCGCCGATGGCAATTGCCGAAGTGGCGCGGCACGATTCAGGTAAAGCCGATCGATATGCCGAACAAATGGGCGCTGTCACTGCGATCGAAGCTAGGGCGATCGGTCTGAATTGGGTTCTCGCACCGGTGGTTGATGTTAACAACAATCCCGACAATCCGGTAATTAACGTCCGCGCTTTTGGCGAGACACCGGAAATTGTCGGCAAATTAGCCGCTGCTTTTATTCGCGGGGCAGGCGAGTACCCGGTTTTGACTACAGCTAAGCATTTTCCCGGCCACGGCGACACGGCGGTTGATTCTCACTTGGAATTGCCGGTTTTGCCACATTCGCCAGCGAGATTGGCTGAGGTTGAGTTACCTCCTTTTGTCGAGGCGATGGCTGCTGGGGTCGATGCTGTGATGAGTGCTCACTTGCTGATTCCGGCTTGGGATGCCGAGTTTCCAGCTACTCTTTCTCGCAAAATTTTGATGGGGAAGCTGCGAGAAGAGTTGGGATTTGAAGGTTTGATCGTGACGGATGCTTTGGTGATGGGTGCGATCGCCAATAAGTACGGCACTAATGAAGCTGCTGTTTTGGCGGCTGAGGCTGGTGCTGATGTTTTGCTGATGCCGCTTGACCCGGAAGGGGCGATTCTGGCTGTCTGCGAAGCTGTCACTCAAGGGCGGCTTGCCATATCACAAATAAAGGAATCTGTCAAGCGAATTTGGGAAGCGAAAATAAAGGTGGGTTTGTCGATTTCTGACCCCCCCCAAACCCAGAAGGGGGAAAGCAAGAATTTACAATCCATCGAGTCGATCGACTTAAGTTTGCTGGCAAACCCACAGGCAAGGGCAACTGCTGCCGATATTTTGCGAGATTCTTTGAAATTTGGCGGCAATCTACCTTTGCAGGTTTCAAAGCCCCCAGAAAACCAGCTTTTGCGGAATTTGATTGTTGTAGATGATGTTTTGGGGTGCGAGTTTTTGGGAAACCACACTCCGGCGATCGCCGTGCCCGAACAGTTTGGTTACAAATTGCAACTGATTGACGATCGCACAGGTGCGCTCGCGGATAATACAGGTGCAGAGAATTTTTCTCCGACACTGCTGCAAATTTTCATTCGCGGCAATTGCTTCCGAGGCAGTGCTGGTTTGACCAAAGCAGCTCAAGATTTGTTTAAGAAATTATTAAAAACGGGAGAACTGCAAGCTGTGCTAATTTACGGAAGTCCCTACGTTTTAGAGCAATTTTTGCCGCACTTGCCTCCGAGTATTCCTTATGTATTTTGTTTCGGGCAGATGCCGGTAGCCCAATCTCTGGCTCTAGAAGTGCTGTTTGGAATTGACGCCACGGGCAATGCTTGAATTGCCGGACTCCTCAATCTTTCTTTTGCTGCGTCAGGACTTAAATTCATCAACCCGGTTTCTCGCAAGAAATAATTTTGCCTTTGGCGGCGAAGCATCCAGAAACCGGGAATCGGGCGCGGGTTCCTAAATTCTGAATTGAGCTTTGCAGCAGATGGGCCTGCTAGCCCTGAAAAGTGGCGGCCAAAATCTCAAGACAAATCCAATCACTTACTAATCATTCCTATAACTTTTTTAAATTGACCGCTATAAATTGTATACCCGTATACTGACAAAATTTAACTTACATATCCGGAATTTTGGATTATATTATTAGCAGGGCCATAATTTTTTTTTTACTAAAACCTTGAGGGCGCATTATGATTCAGTCCACTATCAAAATCCAATACTCTTTAGATGTGATCCAGGATGAAGCCCGCCACCTCGTGCACGAGGGCGTGCTGAGCCGGCAACAGCCTATCTACACGCTGTGCCAATTCATCCCTCCCCGGGAATGGGCTTGCGTGGAGTGCGAGTTAGAAAAATGCGACTTCTTGCTGCGCGATCGCATCGCCGACCTGATTGGTTCTGAAAACTGGGACAATGACTAAAGTTTGGTTCTTTTAAATAAGTTTGCAAATCACTTTGCAAGTAAAATCCGGCTGTATTAAAGATTGTTGATTCTTTAATGCTGGGATTTTTTGACACGCAAATTTTCCAACTCTGCCCTCAGCGCTGCCATGTGTGCAGTTAATTCTTGAATCTCTAGCTTTACGTCAGGTTGTACAACCGACTCGGGAGGAGCATCAGTCGCTGCATCCGATTGTTTGGGCGAGACAGATTCGCTCTCTGCATTCTCCCGATCGCCCGGTTGAGAGAAAATAGTCTCTACAAAATTTCGGGCTTCTCGATCGGTCATTTCTCCTTTTTCCAGCAGCTCGTCCGCGAGCTGGCCCAAATCTGACTTGAGTTTGTCAAGATTTTCTTCTCGCTTTAAGGGATCTTGCAATATCTCAATTAAAAAGGAAGTTGCACCTAAAGTCAGGTGAAATCCTGTTTGCAGCATTTGAGGCAGGTTGTCTGAATTCATCTAAAAATGCCGCTAGAACGTTTTTCCGAGTTTTTGGTCGCGAGTTGCTCAAAGGCGGCGGGCTTGCCGCTTCTCTAGGAGGGAAGATGCGAAGTTGTCGGTCGCCAGCGCCCAGAGTCAGAAAATATCTGCTTTTGGGGGGATGTTTTTGGTTCTGCAAATACTAATTGTATCATTACTTCGTAAATTAATAAATGTCAAGTGTAAAGTTTTATAACGAGGAATCGAGACCTCCTCACTGGAAGGGTCAGTCTATTTTAGATTTTAGATTTTAGATTTTAGATTGAACAGGACTTAGGCACTGGGACTCAAAAAACCCGGTTGCCCGCCCGTGCGTAAGTCCTGTTCAATCCAGTTAAGGATACAGCGCCTCACCCGTGGAGGGGTCAAATATAAATAGTCGATCGAAGTCAAGCTGTACCTTCAGCCGATCGCCCGATCGCAAGCGAACACTCGCAGGTATTTGTAACTGTACAGTAGTTTCAGCACTCAACAAAGGCAAACTCGCCCGAATTAAAGTTTCTCGGCCCAGAGGTTCCACTACTTTTACCTCTACATCAAGAGGAACTTTTTCTAAAGCCCAAACATCGGTTTTTAAATCATCATCTTCTACTGTTTGTGGCGTAAAGATTTCTATATTTTCTGGACGGATGCCCAAATCAAATCCTTGTCCTTCTCTCGGCTGCAATTTTTTCTGAATCGAGACTGGACAGGCTAAAGCTTGATTTCCTACTTGAAAGGATTCGTTAGTATAAATTACAGGCAAAATGTTCATGGCGGGATTGCCTAAAAATGTGGCAACCATGCGGTTAGCTGGTTTTGCATAAATGCTTTGCGGGTCTCCAATTTGTTGAATTTTTCCCCCATTTAAGACTACAATCTTATCAGCTAAAGTCATCGCTTCCACTTGGTCGTGGGTGACGTAAACGGTGGTAATTGCTAGCCGTTGATGCAGTTCTTTGATCTCTGCTCTAGTGTCATCTCGCAGTTGAGCATCGAGGTTAGAAAGCGGTTCATCTAAAAGAAATACTTTCGGTTCGCGGGCGATCGCCCTTCCCAGTGCTACGCGCTGCTGCTGTCCGCCTGATAGCTGTTTGGGCTTACGCTTGAGGAGGTGGTCGATCGAGAGCGATCGGGCTACTGTTTCGACTCGTTCTTGAATTTTAGTCTGGTCAACATTCCGCATCCGCAATCCAAAAGCCAGATTTTCGCCGACAGTCATGTGCGGGTAAAGCGCGTAATTTTGAAATACCATTGCTACATCCCGCTGTCGCGCCGGAATGTTGTTAACTAAATTATCTCCGATGTAAAGATTGCCGGAAGTTGCGGTTTCTAAACCTGCAATTGTCCGCATAATTGTGGATTTACCGCAGCCGGATGGCCCGACTAATACCCAAAATTCCCCGTCCGGGATTTTGAAGCTGATGTTTTCGATCGCGGTGACGTTTTGGTAGCGTCTGGTAATATTTTCTAAGCGAACATTTGCCATTTTGTGACTGTAATTGGTAATTGATAATTAGTGCTTTTTACCTTCAGCATTCAGCCTTCAGAAAACTGTTCCAATTCTAAAACTGTGCGGTCTAATTCTTCCACTATAGGCGTTAACTCAGCTTTGCGGAATGCTTCTACTAAAGAACGATAATACCAGAGAGAACCCTCTTTGCCACCTTTGAAGCGTTCCCAAACAACGTCACCCAATTGACGGGAATCTTTCAGGATCGATCGAACATTATAAAGTTTATCAGCAGCCGAGACTAATCTGACCGAGCCAGAAGCTGTAGAAATGCGATCGATATAGGCTTGCTTTCGCTGCCGCCAAGGGGGTTTCGGCGTCTCGTCACTGTCGGTACAGCCGTCTACAATCGCTGTGACGGTATCGCCAAAGCGACGGCGGATGGCTTCGCGGGTGGTGGGGCCGCCTCGATCTTCGATCGCATCGTGAAGCAAAGCTGCGATCGCCTCATCTTCATTTGCCCCATATTCTAAAGCTATACTAGCAGTGCCCAACAAATGGGCAATGTAGGGAACGCCCGAACCTTTGCGAAGTTGGGTAGCGTGCAATTCGGCGGCATAGGTAAGGGCTTCAGAAAAACGGTTTGAGAGAATCATGAAAGTCACCTTTCTGAATTGCTATGATATATAAATTGTCGGGCTAAGTTGAAAAGACAAAATCTACCAAGTTCCATAAGATCGTAAAGATGCGAGCGAGAGCGATCGCTTGTACAATTATAATCCTTAAAGAGAGGTTGCTAGCATGACAGCTACTATAATTATACCCAAAGATGCCGACCAAAACTCAGAGCCAGAATCACATCCCAAATTAGAAAATATACCCGAAATTTACCCACAATCTCAGCCAGAAAAAGTCATATCTCTAGAAGAGTTTTTAGTCAAACCTCCTGATAGAATGGAATGGGTTGACGGCAACTTAGTGGAGAAAACAGGAATGACATTCAAGCACGGTCTCGCTCAATCTAAATTATCTACATCCTGGAGAAATTACAAAAATTCCAGCGGACAGGGAGGAGAAGTTCTTACAGAAGTCCTTTGCCGCACTAGCAAGCAGGGTCGCCGTCCCGATGTTGCTTACATTACTCCTGAATTGTTGCCACAATCAGGCAATTTTACAGCATTTTCCCAAAGTTTTCCTTTGATAGCGGAAGTTGCTTCCCCCGAAGATAGCGGCGAAGATTTATTTGCGAAAGGTCAGGAATATTTGGAATCGGGATGTTTAGAGGTTTGGTTGCTATTTCCTGAAGCTAGATTAATATTTGTGAATGCAGGGCAACGCTGGCGGTTGTTTAATGCCGATGAAGTTGTTAACACTCAAAGTGTGCTTGCAGGTTTTAGCGTAGCTGTGAGTGAATTGTTGGCTTGAGGAATTTCTTAAAATAATTTATTAAAAGCACAAAAAGAGAAACTCCAAGTGAGAAACTTTAGCTTAAGACTGGGTTTAATGAGAATGTGGGAACGATCAAATCGAGTTTAAGATCGACCTACAGGTAACTTTGAAGTATTGATACAGTTAACATCTGATTAGGGGACTGAGGTTGAGACTGAAAGGACTGACCCTAAACGGCAAGTAGATTAATCCCACGACTAGAAGCCATAGGCTTTCTCTGCGATTTTGTGTAAGCGGTAGTCTTCGATTGGAATTGGGTTGAGAGATTGTGGGTGGAGTGCGATCGCCTTTAAACTTGAGCCAGAACGATCGCCCGATTTACTACAAAAAAAAGTCGGCTAACAGATCCGAGCCGATCGCAGCCTCCCAGCCACTCCACCAACCAACGGCACATCAACCAACTCACCGATTGTTGTACTTCCGTGACAAAAGAAAACCACTCGCAACTTACTAATGCGACTGCTCGTTGGAGGTACGACATTAATTGTTAGTGTCGGTGTCTAGCCAGGAATTTAAGCGCCTTGAAAGCTCTACCAAGGTGGATTGAACATCAAGCTAGCAATTCCTCAAGTCTATTTTCTAGAGAAGCCACTACCATGTCTGTGCCAAACTCATCCCTGAATCTATTTAAACTTAAGCGCAAACTTTCCCTGCGATCGCTCTTGATTGTCCCGTTTGTACTACAAATCTTCCTAGCAGTTGGACTAACGGGATATTTTTCCCTGCGGAATGGACAGAAGGCAGTCAATGATGTTGCCAGTCAGTTACGACAAGAGATGAGCGATCGCCTCAACCTGCAAGTTCTGAACTATTTGGAAAAACCTTATATTGCCGGACAAGTAATTGTGGCTGCGGCTCAGAAGAAACAGTTAGATTTAACCGATGTAGCGAAACTGGAGCAGATGCTCTGGCTGTTAGTCAGGCAAGACCTCATCGAACAAATGACGATTGCCAAACCTGACGGCACGAGCGTCTCGATAGAAGAGCTAATAGATGGAAGTATTGTTTCTCGAATTGGTAGCAAAGCGAATCTCCCGCAGCGCTCAATTTATAGCCTAGACGATCGAGGTCAACAGATTGCCCTGATCGAAACTCAATCTGATTTTAACCCACTGAAACGACGTTGGTATACGCTTGCACAGGAAACTGGAAAACCAGCCTGGACAAAGCCATTCCTAGGCAAGGCAACTAAAGAGTCTGCAATTTCCCTATGCCAGCCAATCTATAGCGAGGATCGAACGTTGTTGGGGGTTCAAAATAGTGTCTTTCGGACTAGCAAGATTCATCGCTTTTTGAGTGAGCTAAAGGTAGGGCAGACGGGTCAAACTTTTATTATCGATCGGTCGGGTAATCTGATTGCAAGTTCAACTATCAAAGAGCCTTACATCATTGACCTGAAAAATGATGATTTGCAACAAATTCCCGCCGAGAAGTCTGAAAATTCTGTAATTCGTGCCACAGCGCAAGCAATCCTCGATCGGTTTGGCAACTTTACCGCCATTCAACAAAGTCAACAGCTTGATTTTATGCTGGCAAATCAGCGGCAGTTTGTTCAAGTTTCACCCATTAAAGACGAACGAAATATCGACTGGTTGAGCGTCGTTGTGGTGCCTGAATCAGATTTTATGGCACAAATCAATGCCAATACTCGCACCACCATTTTGCTGTGTCTAGGGGCTTTGGCGGTGACGACTATACTGGGTTTGTTAACTTCGCGTTGGATTACCAAACCGATTTTGCAGCTACAAAAAGCCAGTCAGGCTATTAGCTTCGGACAGTTGGATCAAACACTTCAGGTGCAAGGCATTAGTGAATTAGAATCGCTGGCAGATTCCTTTAACCAGATGGCAGGTCAACTCAAAACCTCCTTTATCAAACTGGAAAGCCGGGTTGAGGAACGCACCGCAGAACTGAAAGAAGCAAAACTGGTAGCCGATAGCGCGAACCAAGCAAAAAGCGAATTTCTCGCCAACATGAGCCACGAACTCCGCACTCCCCTCAACGGCATTTTGGGCTATGCTCAAATCCTCAATCGCAGCAGCGCATTGCCAGCAAAAGAACGTCATGGGGTAGAGGTCATTTACCAATGCGGTTCTCATTTGCTGACGCTGATTAACGATGTGTTGGACTTGTCCAAAATTGAAGCCGGCAAACTAGAACTCACACCTAAAGCGATTCACTTTCCCTCATTCCTCCAAGGTGTGGCTGAAATCTGCCGCATTCGTGCCGACCAAAAAGGTATTGACTTCGTTTACGATCCCGATCCGCAGTTACCGGAAGGGGTTTTTGCCGATGAAAAACGGCTGCGTCAGGTATTACTCAACTTGGTGGGAAATGCGATTAAATTCACCGACAAAGGTGCTGTTACGATCGAGGTTGCCGTAGTTGAGAATCATGCCAATCCGTCCACTCGCTCTTTCAAATTTCAAGTTGAAGATACGGGCGTAGGAATTGCGCCCGATCAATTGGATCGAATTTTTCAGGCTTTTGAACAAGTCGGCGATCGCCAGCGCCAAGCCGAGGGCACGGGTTTAGGACTGGCGATCAGCCAAAGGATTGTCGAACTCATGAACGGACAAATCCAAGTTAAGAGCGAACCCGGAATCGGCAGTGAATTCTTTTTTGAGGTGGAACTGGCGATCGCCACCGATTGGGCACAGCAAAACTCGATCGCAACAGGAAAACAAATTATTGGTTACGAAGGACAACGGCGCAGCATACTTGTGGTAGACGATCGTTGGGAAAACCGAGCCGTTCTCGTCAACTTGCTAGAGCCGCTCGGGTTCCAACTTAGTGAGGCAGAAAATGGACAAGCAGGATTGGAAAAAATCCGACAGTCTCAACCTGACTTAGCGATTACAGACTTGGTGATGCCAGTGATGGACGGCTTTGAACTGCTCAAACAAATTCGCAGTGCAAATGATTTGCAACACCAGAAGATCGTTGTCTCTTCTGCATCAGTGGCACAAGCCGATCGACAGATGAGTTTAGAGGCAGGGGCAAATGATTTCTTAGCAAAGCCAGTGGAAGTTAGTGAATTATTTAACCTCTTAGCCACTCATTTAAAATTGGAGTGGAAATATGAAACGACATCAAGTGATTCTCAGCCATCCACTCCGACGGCTGGATTACAAAATTCAGAGTTCACTATTTTTCCTGGCACTGTGGAGTTAAAGACGTTACTAGAAATGGCCCAAAAAGGCAATTTAAAACGGCTCCGAGAACACACAGAGCAGATTGCTCGCTCTAACCCTCACTACGCTAGTTTTGCCTCACAAGTTATTCAACTTGCGAAGCAATTTAAAGCCGAAGAGATTGAAGACTTGCTGAAACAACACCTCACAAGGGAGAAAGCCGATGTCTAGTCCTGAATTAATTCTGGTGGTGGATGATACCCCTGCAAACTTAGAAGTGGTTTGTGAAACCTTAAGTGATGCGGGGTACGAAGTCGCAACGGCGATCGATGGCGATCGCGCTCTTAAGAGAGTCCAAGCTTATCCTCCCGATCTGATCTTGCTCGACGTTCAAATGCCAGGAATTGACGGCTTTGAAACCTGCAAACGTCTGAAGGCAGATCCGAAAACAGCCAGTATCCCCATCATTTTTATGACCGCTCTCTCCGATGCCGACAGTAAGGTGAAAGGATTTGTCCTGGGTGCTGTGGATTACATTACCAAACCCTTTCAAGAACAAGAGGTGCTGGCACGGGTGAAAACTCATTTGCAGCTACGGCAGTTAACTAAAAATCTCGAACAGCGTGTAGCTGAGCAAACGGCTGATTTAGAAGCAGCACTCACACAACTGCAACAGTCTCAGCTTCAGTTAGTCCACACCGAAAAAATGTCTGCTTTGGGCAATTTAGTGGCGGGTGTCGCGCACGAGATTAATAATCCGCTTGGCTTTATTGCTGGAAATCTGAAACCCGCTCAAGACTATATTAAAGACCTCTTTAAACTGATAGATTTATACCAAAAAGAACTCCCTTATCCAAGTGCCTCGCTACAGGCAGTCGTGGAGGAAATAGATTTGGAATACTTGCAAGAGGATTTACCCAAGTTGATCGATTCGATGCAAGAAGGAGTCGATCGCATTCGCACCATTAGCACCAGTTTAAGAACCTTCTCGCGTTCGGATTGCGATCGCCCCATTCATTACAATATCCACGACGGGATTGACAGCACGCTCTTGATTCTCAAACATCGCCTCAAAGCCAACGAATCTCGCCCGGAAATTAAAGTCATCACAGATTATGGCGCTCTGCCACCGGTAGAATGCTTTGCCGGACAGTTGAATCAGGTATTTATGAATCTGCTGGCAAATGCGATCGATGCCCTTGAGGAATCAAATAAAGGACGCAGCTTTGCTCAGATCAAAGCCAACCCCAACCAGATTACTGTCAAAACTCAATTGTCGGAATCTCAGGCAGCGATCCGAATTCAGGATAATGGGATTGGCATGACGGATGCGGTGAAGCCAAAAATCTTTGAGCATTTGTTTACAACCAAAGGCGTGGGGCAAGGCACAGGGCTAGGATTGACGATCGCCCGTCAAATCGTAGTCCAGAAACACTCTGGAACTCTAGAAGTCAACTCAAATTTAGGTGAAGGTACAGAGTTTGTGATTTCAATTCCGCTGAAGGCGATCGCTGTAAAAGACATTCAGGCAAAGATATGCGTTGACGCAGTATAACAAATCATTGCAGCGGCAGCATCAAGATGATTGGTGATACTGCAAAGGCGATCGGCCCCCGCTCAACTCAACCGTTGTTATTGATACCATTAACCAAACAATCCCAGTATGCCTAGTGAATCATCGGCTCCTTTTTTCCCCAAGCTGTTTAAAGAAGTTCCTTTACAAGCGCTCTTAGTTGTACCGTTCGTCGTTCAAACAGTGGGGGCAGTGGGTATTATCGGTTATCTTTCCTTCAGGAACGGACAGAAAGCAGTGAACGATGTAGCAGCTCAGTTGCGCAACGAAACGAGCGATCGCATCGCACAAAATCTCACTCACTTGGTTGCCACTCCTTTTCAAGCGTTTGAAAGTTATGAAGCTGCACTAAGACAAAACCGAATCGACCTTAATAACGGCAGGGATATAGAGAAGTTCCTGTGGCGACAACTTCCTGCTTTTGGAAATCTCAGCCTGACAGCATTGGTTACAAGCAATCAAGAATTTTTTGGTGCTGAGCGGCAAGATGGTGCGATCGTGATCCGTACTTCTGAAGTAGAAAATAACCGTGCGCTTACAACCTACCGTACTAACTCAATTGGCGATCGACTCGAAGTCATCAACGCTGGCAAGCCGAACTTTGACCCGCGCAAACGGCCCTACTACACAATTCCAGTCCAACAAAGGCAAGCAACCTGGGGAAAAGTGTTTCCGCACATCACTGGCAAAACCATGTATATTGCGCCCGGTCAACCCCTATACAACCGGGCAGGCGATCTGGAAGGGGTGTGGATGGCAAGCTTAAACCTGTCAATGATTGGGGATTTTCTCAGAAGCCTCAAAATAGGAAAAACCGGACAAAGTTTTATTCTGGAACGCTCAGGAGAAATGATTGCCACCTCTACAGGCGAAAAACCGTTCCGATATTATGCAGACAAAGTTGTGCAACTTCCAGAACAGCGGGTTGAACGACTCAATGCGATCGATAGCAAAAATTCCACTACTCAGAAAACAAGCCAATTTTTGCTAGAGAAGTTTCAAGATTTCCATCAGATCCAGACATTTGAGCAGCTTGAGTTTTCTATTAAAGGTGAACGCCAGTTCGTGCAAGTTGCTCCTTTTCGGGATGGCAAGGGGATTGACTGGCTGGTGATTGTCACCGTTCCAGAATCAGACTTTATGGCACAAATTAATGCCAATACTCAAAGTACGATTTTGTTAAGTCTACTGGCGCTAGGTATCTCTCTGGGAATTGGCATACTCACCACTCACTGGATTACTCAACCGATTTTGCAGCTCAATCAAGCATCTTCGGCAATGGCTGCCGGAACTCTGAGCCAAGCGGTGACAGAATCATCTGTGTATGAGTTGCAAGAACTCACGCAGTCGTTTAACCGCATGGCTCAACAGTTACAGGAATCATTTAAGACGCTGGAACAAGCCAATGAACAATTAGAGCATCGAGTCGAAGAACGCACGGCCCAGCTAAAAGCGACAAAGGATGAAGTTGAAATGGCCCTGAGAGAACTACAACGGACTCAGACTCAACTGATTCAAAGCGAGAAAATGTCGAGTTTGGGGCAGCTAGTTGCCGGAGTTGCCCATGAAATTAATAACCCAGTGAATTTTATCTATGGCAATCTCAGTCATGCCGATCAATACACTCAAGAACTATTAAAACTCGTGCAAGCTTACCAAACTCATTACCCCGAACCTCCACCAGCGATCGCGCAGCAGTCAAAGGCGATGGATTTAGATTTTATGGTTAACGATCTGTCTAAGCTGATCGAATCAATGAAAGAGGGGGCGCGACGAATTCGAGAAATTGTCTTAGCATTACGAACATTCTCTCGACTGGATGAAGCAGAAGTTAAATCAATTAATATCCATGATGGCATTGATAGCACGCTAATTATACTGGGCAACCGTCTGAAGCCGAAGCCGAACCATCCAGGAATAGAAATCCTGCGAAACTATGGTTCTCTTCCCCTTGTAGAGTGCTATCCGGGACCACTCAATCAGGTTTTTATGAACATCTTATCTAACGCTATTGACGCCATTGAAATCGCGATCGAGGAGGGAAAACAAATTACTCCCGCAATCTCCATTCATACCGCCCTCATCGACGAGAGTCGGGCCCAGATCCGAATTGGGGACAACGGCAGCGGCATTCCAGAAGCTATCAAACAGCAAATCTTTAACCCCTTCTTTACAACCAAGCCGGTTGGAAGCGGCACTGGCATGGGGCTGGCAATCAGTTATCAGATCGTCAGCGATCGGCATCAGGGCACTTTAAGTTGCAGGTCACAATCTGGAGAAGGTACGGAGTTTGTAATTCAAATTCCGCTTAAACAGAAGTTGAGACGTTAGCAGCAATGTAGAGAGTGAGTAGTTGTCATTGACCCGTGCGATCGCCGCTTCACAGGGCACTGAAGTCGATGAAACAGGCTACAAAGGACTGGTTGACAACCAGGGCTATTTCATTCTGAACAAGATTTTGAGTGTGTTAAGATTAAAGCCAGCACTTCGTTGCGCTTGAGCCATGTTATTAAAACCGTTATCTCGGTACAAATTGAGGGCCTAATTGCGGGCGATTGCCCCAATTTGCACTCTTTTGTGGGGTGCGAATACCAGAAGCATCCTCGCCCGCTCGTTACGTCTCGAACATAATGGACTTTGTTCTCAACGCCCCAGTACCCTCGAATTCGTGCTGCAAAAGCTTGAACCGTATCGCTAAATGAGGCAACGTACCGGGCGAGTAACGGTTGTGACTTCAATGATGGTCGCCCGATGCACTGCCGCGTTCGGACTGAACTCGAATCAAGGTTTGTAGTCCAGGGAAATCGGGAATTC
>NZ_JAUBTQ010000059.1:0-39274 GCF_036702515.1 Microcoleus sp. BROC3 | reverse complement strand
GACAACTCCCGTAGCAATGGTTGCTCCTTCTATCAACGGCTAAGTTTTAGCTTTTGATTGACAAACAGCGCTCCTAGAAATAGGGGCGCTTTTTGTTTGGTCGAATAGATTTTTATAGACACCCTTCTTCCTTTTATCTGTTAACTCCGCTCCCCCCCTTACCTCCGTTACATCCATCCTTTGCCTTCCTTCTTCCTTTTTTCTTCTTCTTTCTTCCTTTATCCTTTAATTTTTTAGGATTACTATAGAATATAGCCAATAGGCCGATCGAGATACTGTGACATACTCCACGCGCGAAATCTTATATTATGGTCTAGGATTCCAATAGTCGGATTCAGAATATGTTGGGCTTGCTATAAAGTGTTCGCTAGCAGCAATGCAATTGTGTCAATTCCAGAATCTAACCATAGACAAATGTAGCTGATCGGGAGTCGCTCCTCACCGTCCCAAGCGCTCTATCTGTAAGGAGAATTTGTATTATGAAAGATGGACAAGAAGTACGCCGCGTCTCCACAGCCGTCATTGCCGGTGTTTGCGGGTTGGCTTTACTGGCGGGAGGAGGCATTGCCTGGTGGACCGCGAACCGTTCGCCAACCCCCGCAGATACGCAGTCTTCTGCTCAGACTACCGCTCCGCCGCTGCCCCCAAGTCCTGTGGAATCCCCTGCTGTAATTATCCCCGTACCCCCTCCAACTCCTGAACAAGTGCCGCAGGTTCAGACGCCGCAGGTTCAGACGCCGCAGGTTCAGACGCCGCAGGTTCAGACACCGCAGGCTCTGGCTCCGCAGGTTCAGACGCCCAAGCCCTCGCAGCCAAAGCCTTTGCAGCAGACTGATGTCCAGACAGTGCAAGTCTACTGGGTTAAAGATGCCAGTGGCAAATTTGAGGGAGTTCCTACGCCAGTAGCTCTCAAACAAGCTGACAAACCTGATGCAACTTTACAAGCTGCTTTTAACAGTTTGTTGACCGGGCCCAAGGATGCAACTGTTTCTAGCGAAATTCCTAAGGGGACAAAACTCCGGAGTTTGAGTGTCAAGAATGACGGAGTTTATGTCGATTTGTCGGCAGAATTTACTTCCGGGGGAGGCAGCACCTCAATGACAAGCCGGTTAGGGCAAGTTATCTATACGGCTACGAGTTTAAAACCGAATGCCAAGGTTTGGATTTCGGTGGAAGGCAAGCCTTTAGAACTTTTAGGAGGCGAAGGTTTGGAGGTGGCTCAGCCGAGTACCCGCCAAAGTTTTGACAAAAATTTTCCCCTTTAGTAATTATGAGTCATTAGTTACAAGTCATTAGTCATCGGTCTGAAGGCCGAGAATAGGAATTGATAACTGATGACTCATGACTGAGGACTGAGGATGGAGCAATGGCAACTAATTTTCAGTGCTTGGTAGTCAGGCTAAATGCCCGAAAGTGTAGGGCTTGCTGTTCGATCCGGGTGGCAAGCCGATCGCACACCATATTACACAGCTCGAAAATTAACTCGTCTTGCACCTTATAATAGGCTGAAGTCCCTTCACTCCGGCGAGTGAGGATACCAGCTTGGAGCATGAGTTTTAGGTGCTTAGAAACATTGGCTTGACTCGTTTGAGTAGCTTCCACCAATTCTTGCACGCATTTTTCGCCGTCGCGAAGCAAGTTCAAAATTCGTAAACGCATTGGCTCGCTCAAAATACTGAAATACTCAGCAACTTGTTGCACAACCTCTTGCGGGACAGGCTGGGATGACTTCATCAAACTCACCGGAGAGAAGTGATCGGGAAATATTAGCATTTATTCTGTCCATAACAATAAAGTAATCCTTCAATCCGGATTAATTCGCATCAACACTTGACCGTATTCGACAGGTTCGCCATTTTGAACTAAAATTTCCATCACTTGACCGGACACTTCATCAGCATCGATCTCGTTCATCAGCTTCATCGCTTCGATAATACAGACTGTCTGGCTGACCTTGATGCGATCGCCCACATTGACAAAAGGCGGCTCGTCGGGAGCAGCAGCGCGGTAAAAGGTTCCTACCATCGGCGAGATAATTGGCACCCATTTGGTATCGACAGGAGCAGTCACGGCAGCAGGCACGGCGGCAGGTGTGGCGGCAGGGGTCTCAGCCAGAGCCGATCCTACATTTTGTTCAACAACAGGAGGTGACGCTAAGGTGGGGCTAGCAACAGCGCCCAACGCGATCGGAGCGACAGTCGCCACGGCTGCAGGGATAGCGGCCGCGGTGCCTGGTGAGCTTGCCAGAATGCCTTTGCGTACAGTCAGTTCAAGCTCCCCACTTTTTAACGTCAGTTCCGAAATGCCTGTTTTGTCTAATACAGTTAGCAGTTCGCAAAGCTGGTTTAAGTCTAGTTGCACAGCAGATTCAAGGGTAATTAGGAATTGAAAATTGAAAATTGAAAATTCCGAATCCGGCGAAGCTAGGAGAATTCACCGAGTTTGGAGGCAAAAGGGATAGTTTTTAAGCTGTGAGCGATGAGTATTGAATTTTGAGTTCTTTAACTCAGAACTAAAAACTAAAAACTCCCTTTTCCTCCGTCGTTTCTACTCTCGGCCGAGGTACTTGTCTTCACGAGTATCAATCCGAATCCGTTCTCCAATCGAAATAAATAGAGGCACCATAATCTGAGCTCCGGTGGAGAGGATGGCGGGTTTGCTGCCGCCGGTGGCAGTATCTCCTTTGACTCCTGGATCGGTTTGTGTCACTTCCAAGACAACCGAGTTGGGCAGTTCCACTTCTAGGATTTGGTCGTTCCAGCGAAGGATGTTGACTTCCATCCCTTCATTGAGGTACTTGACACGATCGCCTATTTGCTTAGCATTGAGGCGACTTTCCTCGTAAGTTTCCATATCCATAAAGACGAACTCGTCGCCCTCTTTATAGGTATGCTGCATCACACTCTTTTCCAGGTTGGCTTGAGGCATAGTCTCGCCCGCCCGGAAGGTTTGTTCTACTACGTTTCCGGTTTGGACGTTTTTTAATTTTGTCCGCACGAAAGCCGAGCCTTTTCCTGGCTTGACGTGGAGGAATTCGATAACCCGCCACACGCCGTTATTCCATTCAATTGAAACACCTGGTCGAAAGTCGTTACTGGAGATCATATAAATTTTTGCGGGCAATCCCGTCGCCTTGCCGGCACGGGGGAACTACAGTCAGTCGATTTTAGATTTTAGATTTTAGATTTTAGATTTACTCCACAGATGAATTTGGGAGATTGAACCTTGGTCTAAAATTTTGATCTCTCCACGACAGGAGTTTGGGGATTGTATCCGTTTTTGAGCGGGTCAGGTTAAAGCCGCAGTCTAGCTGACGGCATCAAAAAGCAATTGGCATTTTATTTTACCGTTCAAAGGGAGCAAGTGCTGTAAGGAAAGCTAAAAAGCTCTCAAGGGAAGGAAGTTCGCCAACTGATTGTGTAGGGCATTTAAGGGATAGAAGGCCGACAGCGCTGTGGGAAGATAATAGAGGCAATAAAAGTTAAAGTTATGTTGCATTGGCCTAATTTCTCGATCGATACGTGCAAGCGCTGGGTCAAAACCGTCGCTTTAGCGCTCTTGCTGTTCACTCTCTCCCTGAGTTTCAGTGCAGTCTCCCATGCCAAACGCCCCAGCAGCAGTATGCCTGCAGGCAATGCGATTACGGACGGCCGGGCGCTGCTGCGCTTCGCTTTACCTATTGACAATCAGACCGTCCGAGAGTTGCAAATCAGTCTCGAAGACATTGGCAACCACATACGGTCTAAACGTTGGGGCCCCATTAGCAGCGATGTCAGTAAAGCTTCCAGGATTCTCAACCTTCGGGAATCTGACCTTTTAGAGAGTATTCCCGACGCGAAAAAGCCGGAAGCTGAGGCGCTAGTTGCAGGAGTCAAGGACGGAATTGCTCAACTGGAAAAGGCTGTTGAGGCTAAAGACAGGGACAAAGTGATTGACTTGAAAGCCACAATCCTAAGTTCGGTAGGCGAAATCGAAGAGTTGATGGTGACAAAGTTTCCGTTTGAAGTGCCGGCCAAGTATGCTAATCTGCCTCAACTCAAAGGGCGCGCTACTGTGGCTGTACAAACTGAAAAAGGGGAAATTACTGTTGTGGTTGACGGCTACAGCGCCCCGGTTACGGCCGGTAATTTTGTGGATTTGGTCGATCGAGGTTTTTATGACGGTTTGCCGTTTATTCGATCGGAAGAATCCTACGTTTTGCAAACGGGAGACCCCGAAGGCAAGGAAGTCGGTTTTATTGACCCAGCTACTGGCAAATACCGGAATGTGCCGCTGGAAGTGCTCGTCAGGGACGAAAAAGAACCTATTTACGGGATTACTCTAGAAGATGCGGGGCGCTATCGCGACGAGCCTGTTTTGCCTTTTTCTGCTTTCGGTACTGTGGCAATGGCCCGCACAGAATCTGAACCCGACAGCGGTTCTTCTCAGTTTTTCTTTTTCTTGTTTGAACCTGAACTCACCCCCGCTGGCCTGAATCTGTTGGACGGCCGGTATGCTGTTTTTGGTTACATGATTGAAGGAAAAGAAGTTTTGGAACAACTGAAGCAAGGAGACAAGATTGTATCTGCTAAGGTAGTTAAAGGAATCGAAAATTTGGTGCGACCTCAAGTTTAATTAATGACAGCAATTGAAATCGCTGCTTGTCAAAAGTGAAGGCGATTTAAAACGCTTCTGCACACACAAAGCCCGCCTGCGCGGGCTGAAAAAATCAACAGTGACAGCCATTGAAATCTTTTCTAAATAAAGGTGAAGGCGATTGAAATCGCTTCTGCACACACAAAGCCCGCTGAGGCGGGCTGGAAGAAGAGATAATTTTTATAGTTTCGTTATTGAAATCAGGAATTTAATCGAGAGTATGGCAATTTTAGAATTTTTATTGGTAATTGGTTTGGGGGGATTCGCAGGATTGTTGATTGTAAAAAATGTGAATGAAAATAAGCAAAAACAGCGGTTAGATGAGGCTTTTTATCAGTTGTTGGAAACTCAAAACAGTCAGGTTTCGCTGATTCAACTGGCCGCTAATGCTAGGGTTGAGGCAGAAGTTGCTCAGCAGTATTTAACTCGGCAAGTGAAGATTTTTTCGGCGATTTTAGAGGTAGATGATGAAGGAGATACTTTTTATAGATTTCCTAGGTTGCGCTTGCCGCCGAGTTCCGGTAAGGAATGGTGATCGAGTGCGATCGACTAATTCAAATTTATGCAAGTTAAAGATATCGGTGAACAAGGCCTTTTAAGAATATTGCAAAAATTCTGCCCCGCAGAGATAGTTGGTGATGATTGCGCTGTCATGGTTACAACTCCCAACCAATCTCTCGCTATCACTACAGATATGTTGGTGGATGGAGTGCATTTTAGCGATCGCACTACGGGGCCTTATTACGCAGGATGGCGCGCCGCAGCGGCAAATTTATCGGATCTGGCTGCGATGGGAGCAACACCTCTGGCGGTGACTGTAGCCCTCGCTGTGGCGGCAGATACGGCTGTGGAGTGGGTTGAAGAGTTTTATCGGGGGATGACGGCTTGCTTGCAAGAATATGATACGCCGATCGTCGGTGGCGATGTTGTGCGATCGCCCGTGGTGACTGTGGCGATTACTGCTTTTGGGGAGGTTGAGTGCGATCGTACCATCCTCCGGTCAAATGCGCGATCGGGCTGGGCGATTGTCGCTACTGGGGTTCACGGAGCATCGCGCGCGGGATTAGAATTGCTGTTAAATCCAGAATTCGGGCAAAATCTTACAGAAGTCGATCGGGCTTCCTTAATTCTCGCTCATCAGTGCCCTAAACCGAGGCTAGACGTTTTGCCGGTTGTTTGGGAAATATTTGGTTCCGAAGGTGCGATGGAACCCCCCCTCAGCAAGGGGGGGAAGCAAGATTTCAATTCTTCAGGTGCGATGGAACCCCCCCTCAGTCCCCCCCTTGCTAAGGGGGGGAAGCAAGAGTCCAATTCTTCAGGCGCGATGGAACCCCCCCTCAGTCCGCCCTTTACCAAGGGGGGGAAGCAAGAGTCCAATTCTCCCCCCCTTAGCAAGGGGGGGCCGGGGGGGGTTAATTCTCCCCCCCTTAGCAAGGGGGGGCCGGGGGGGGTTAAATCCCCAATTGCAATTGCCGGAATGGACAGCAGCGACGGTTTAGCTGATGCGATTATTCAAATTTGTCGGGCTAGCAATGTAGGCGCAAAAGTCGATCGCACAAAAATACCAATTCCCGATATTTTCAGGGAAATAGTATCAACCGAAAAATCTTTAGATTGGGCATTATACGGCGGCGAAGACTTCGAGTTAGTGCTGTTTTTGCCCATCGCAAATGCTGAGTTATTAGTGGAAAAAATAGGAAATGGAGCCGCGATTGTGGGAATCACTACGGATAGCACCGATATCTGGTTAACTGATAGCAGCGGCATTTACCCTGATATTGTATTAAAGCTCGATCGAGGATTTCAACACTTCTGAATTATTTCTTAGTCTCTTAGAAATGGACGAAAGTTTGTGTAAACGCGGTTTCAACCGCCTGCTTGCTTTGGTTTGTGTCTTCGGGTTTTTCTAGGTGAATTTTGTCGAGTTTTTTCAGATAAGCCCAGCCCTGGTTATTTAACGTTCCTACGTGATTAAACCAGAAATTTTCAATGGTATAGACTGTTAAATTTTCCTCAAATAATTCTAGGCGGGTTACATATTTTCCAACTAACTGTTCACTCTGTTATTGTATGCAGTAGCCAGATTATTTTGGGTTTGCGTCCATTTTTCGCTCCCATGTTCCCGATTATTTAAAACTATTTGATAACCCGTAATGGCAATTTCAATGTTATTCGCTTTATTCCCATTGGGTGACTCACTAATATGACTACTCAAATTTTCAACAAGGTCGATAATTGAGCTAATTGTTGGGGGATTTTCGCCAGCAATTAACTTTTGGGTCACTTGCTGTAAAGTCTCGGCAAAACTGGCATTGAGGAGATGTTGCCGTCCCTCTAGCATGGGGTAAATTACTGCAATATCGCTATTGCTATCTTGTTCTGCCTGCAATAATTCTAGGAAAAAGTTTGCATATTCTTGGAGATTTTCACCTTCAGAATTATTGCTATCTCCCTCATCGTTTATATCCATGAATTGCCCTAGCTCACGGGCCAGATTTCGGAGGAAATTAGCGCCATTCTCGCCTCCTTGTTCTGCCAAGGTTGATGCTATTAACTCGCAAGCTTCCAGAAATCCGCGATCGAGTAATTCGGAGTTATCCTGTAATATCTGCGGTTCCTCTCCGTTGGGGCAATTCAGCAGGGTGTGAATTAATTGCAGATAGGCTTGAGCGCGCTTTTCTTCCATTGTGGGGAGTTGTGAATAACACCGGGATTTATTTTATCATGATTGGGGGTGGGTTTTTGGGTTTGTTTCTACTTTTTGATGATTTTGACCGAGAATTTCTTGATGGTACAAGCCCCGGGATTTATCCGTGGAATCAATCCAAAATCTAAAATCTCAAATCCTCAAGCCCCCGAAATTATCCGTGCGGTCAATCCAAAATCCAAAATCTAAAATCTCAAATCGAATGACCGCCGATGTTGGCGGATGTACGCGGATGGACGCGGATAAATACGGTTATCTGGGTTTGCAGTTAATCTTAACGCCTAGATAATGCTACCTTGGGCATTAATCTATCCAAAATTTGCTCGATCGCACTTGCAGTCCAATCAATATCAGCTTCGGTTGTTTCTCGTCCCAGACTCAAGCGAATGCCGCCAACCGCTATAGTTTTGCTATATCCCATTGCCAATAATATCGGACTGGGAGTTAGTTTGCCACTGCTGCAAGCAGAACCGGAACTAATGCCAATTCCGGCTAAATTTAGCTGCCGTACTAAAGTTTTGCCCGTCACTCCTCCTGTGTCGCCGTCGGGAGAAACAATGCAAAAACTGACGTGGTGCGGCAGGCGATAATATCGATCGCCTGTTGGTACTAAACTGGGTACATGAGCTAATCGGTCAAAAAGTCGATCGCGCAATCTAATTAACCTCGCAGTTTCCACATCTATTTCCTGCAAAGCTAACTCCGCCGCCACCCCAAAACCGACAATTGCCGGCAGCGCTTGCGTCCCGGAACGCAGTTTCAATTCTTGGCCACCACCGCCCAACATTGGCACTAATTCTACTCCCGGACGCACGTAAAGCGCGCCTGCACCTTGCGGCCCGTAAAGTTTGTGACTGGAAAGGGAAAGCAAGTCTACGGGCAATTTCTGCACGTCAATCGGCAGCTTGCCGGCAACTTGAACTGCATCGGTATGAAACATGATATTGCGATCGCGCGCAATCTTTCCCAAGGCCTCAATTGGTTGCAGCGTACCAACTTCGCTTTGTCCGTAAATGATGGAAATTAACACTGTATTCGATCGCAGCGACTCTTGCAAATCCAAAGGATGAATTCGCCCCAATTTATCCACCGGCAACCGCGTTATCTCCCATCCCCACTGTTCGAGTTGTCGAGTCGGTTCTGCTACTGCCGAATGCTCTACGCTGGAAATAATCATATGCTGCGGCTTTGGATAAAGACGGGCAATTCCCATAATTGCCAAATTGTCCGCTTCAGTGCCGCCACTCGTAAAAATTATCGATTCCGGTAGCGCGTTAATCAAGCTAGCAACCTGCATTCTCGCTAATTCTAAAGCTGTCGCCGCCCTTTGTCCCCACTCGTGCAAGCTGGAAGGATTGCCCCACTGCTGAGTCAGGGCTTTTTGCATGGCTTGAATCGCTTCTGGGCGCGGTGGCGTTGTGGCGCTATAGTCGAGGTAAATTTGCATGATTTTAAATAACTAATTAATGAATGTTGACTGTTGACGGTTGACTGTTGTGAGTGGCTACCAATAACCAATAACCAATAACCAATAACTAACTTCCTGGTTTGCAGACGTTGTAGTCTTCGTGCGACAAAACTTTTTGGGGAATTAAGAAAGTGCCGCAATCTTCACAAAGCATTCTGTAGTTGCGGGTTACAGGAATACTGACGATCAAACGGTTGTGACGCAGGCGTTTGCCACCGAAATCTCTGTAATTCTTATTTTCGCCCAAAGCTGCTATAATTGCGCGAGCTTTAGTGACTACGTGGTCGGGCAGACCTCTGAGATCGATGATATCTCTAGCAAATGATGCTTCCCTCTCTTGTTTTTTGGTTTGTTTTTCTGTCAGCACTACTTCAACGTAATGCTGCTGCGCTACTAACTCTTGCGTGCAGCGATGGCACGCTTTACCATATCCTTTGTGACCGCACGGAAAACTTCTTTTTCTTTTAGCCATAAAGCAGCGGTATCGGGTTTGACCCACGCCCCTGAATGCTGCTACCCTACCAGTGATGCTTCCGGCATCGAGGCAGTCCTACAAGACGCAAAATCTATTCCCTTGCATAAATTTAATAGGTTCTAAGTTTACTTTATCGAATATATTTGAACTGTGGGTGAGCCAATAACCTCAATTATTTTAAATTTTTGTGAGTGTATTTTATTATAATTTACTCGGTTTGTTTTGTGGTGGGCTGCTGGCGATCAATCTGGCGGGCTGCGGACAAACAAAGCAAGACGTGCAGAATTTACCTCTGAGTCTGGCTCCACTGCCTCAAGACCCGTTGTTGCAAGTATACTTCAATCAGTCGATCGCTTCGACTTATCAAGAGCCTTACCGCCAACAAACTAGATTTGGAGATGATTTAGAAAAGTTGGTCGCTGTTGCCGTAGCTAGTGCTGGATCGACGGTGGATGTAGCGGTTCAGGAGTTTCGCTTGCCCGGTATTGCGAGGGTTTTGGCCGATCGGCAGCGATCGGGAATTAAAGTTAGATTAATTGTCGAACATCTGTACAGTCGCCCCCCTAGCGATTTTACAGCCCAGGAGTTAGCGAAATTACCGGAAAGAGAGCGCGATCGCTACAGCGAATTTGTCGAACTTGCCGATACCAATCAAGACGGCAAATTGAGTTCCGATGAAATCAAGCAAGGCGATGCTTTGGTAATTGTCAAGGAAGCCGGGATTCCTGTAATTGACGATACTGCTGACGGCAGTAAAGGCAGCGGTTTGATGCACCACAAATTTGTAGTAATTGACGGCAAAACAGTAATCGTAACTTCTGCTAATTTTACAACAAGCGATATACACGGCGATTTCAAGACAGCAGAAAGTCGCGGCAATGCCAACAATTTACTGAAGATTGAAAATCCTCAATTAGCGCAACTATTTACTCAGGAATTTAACATGATGTGGGGCGACGGGCCCGGAGGCAAACCCGACAGCAAATTTGGCATCAAAAAGCCGTTTCGTCAAGTGCAAAAAGTGAGAGTAGGAAATGCGACGGTTGCGGTGCAATTTTCGCCGACTTCCCAGACTTTGCCTTGGGAAAAAAGCGTTAACAGTTTGATTGACAAAACCTTGGCTAGTGCAAAAAAGTCGGTTGATTTGGCACTGTTTGTATTTTCGGCTCAGCGTTTGTCAAATACTCTGGAAATTGAAGCTAGGCGAGGAGTTGCGGTGCGAGCTTTAATTGACTCTAATTTTATTTATCGCTCTTACAGTGAAGGTTTGGATATGATGGGTGCGACTTTCATCCAAGATTGCAAGTTAGAAACTGACAATCGCCCTTGGAGAAAGCCCCTGACTACGGTGGGAGTGCCGCTGTTACCTATGGGCGATCGCCTGCACCACAAATTCGGCGTTGTGGACGGCAAAACGGTGCTTACAGGTTCTCACAACTGGACTGAGGCTGCAAATCGCGGGAATGACGAGACGCTGCTGGCGATCGAGAGTCCCACAGTTGCGGCCCATTTTGAGCGGGAGTTCGATCGGCTTTACAAAGGTGCAATCTTGGGCATTCCCGCCCGAATTAAACAGAAAATTGACGCTAAGAAAAAAGAGTGCGATTCACTACAAGCAACATCAAAATCTGCGATCGCTAAACCTCAAATTGCTAGTAAAAAGTTAGTAAATTTGAATGCCGCGACTCAGGAAGAATTAGAAACTTTGCCTGGGGTTGGCCCGAAGCTAGCCGAGAGAATTATTGCAGCACGGCAACAGCAACCTTTTACCTCTTTGGAGGATGCAGAACGAGTGCAGGGAGTCGGGGAAAAACTATTAGAAAAATGGCGCGGTCGAGTAACTTGGTAGTTAAGTTAATAGTCAGGAATGAATTCCTGACTCCACAAAGTTCACAGTCAGAATTGCAGTTCTTTGTTTGGCAGTTCAGCATAACAAACTCAAGTCTTCACTAGAAACCTATCCGAGTAAGTTTTACAACATATCTGCTCTTAAATTTTAAAAATAATAAATTGTCCCAAAAATACTATCTATTCACATTAGAGGTAGAGAGAGATGAAACACACAATATATTTGACGGTGAGACCGCAAATCAAATTACTAGCTATTTTCCTCGGGGTGATTTTTTTGACCGTAGCAGCTTTAACAGTAAGCGCTCAGCAGACTAACGAAGCACTATTTAGGGTGAAAAATGAAAACTATTTTAATATTAATTTGATTCAATTTAAGCGCGTTGAATATGTAGGTCAGTGTGCCGGTACTGTCATCTCCCCTGATTCGCAAAACGCTCGATTTGTCTCCAGCAAAACTCCCCCCGGCCCTAACAGAAGGGTGATGATTAAAAATGTAACTGATGGCATGGAAACTAACCCGTATCCCTACACAGACCGAGGTTACGACAAAGGTGAGTTTTCTGAGGATTTTGGATTTAAGTTGGGTAACAGTCACAAAACAAGAACTTTTTCGGTCTTAGAGGGAGAAAATAAGTTTCTCTATGAAATTAAAGAAAATAATCAAGTTATAGACCAGGGTGCGCTTAGTGCTGAAGTGTCTGTACAAAATTTGGGTGTTTTTCCCCGTCAGCAAATTTGCGATAGTAAGTTAGAATGTCAAAATACTTCTAATTGTCGCGACAGTAAAGGCAGAAAAAGACGTTGCAGACGAGAGTGTTTTCCTATTCAAAAGTGTCGCTGTCCGTAACTACTTCCTGCCCTAAAATTATTTTCTTTAATTAACTCCAGAAGAGATAAGCTGTCGCGCATTTAAATTGTATATTCTCCGCAAGCGGAACGCCCACCCCACAAGACGGGGAATTGTTTTTTAACAGACAATTTAAATTTAGAACAGCTTAGGAATGAGAATTAAATAACTTACAATGCGTGATGTTCTTGTGGGATGGGCGTCCCGCCCGTCCAGAAAGGGCGGGCGGGACGCCCACCCCACTTTCAAGAGTGTAAATTATTTAATTCGCGATCCTTAGAGGAATAACCAACCAGAAAAAAGATAAGTTATTTTCAAGTTAAGAAGGGCAACCACGGGCGATTGCCCCTCCAATAAAATTGTTACTTCAAGTAATGGGGTGAAAGTAAAATGCTGCGCCTAACACGATATATGTTGCTAAAAGCAGAACTCCTTCAAGCCAATTAGAGCGCCCGTCGATACTGATTAGGTTGGCAATTGTCACTGCGATGGCAACTGCAACTACTTCAAACGGATTGAAGTTTAAATCCATCGGCTGATGAATCACTAATCCGATAATCACCAACACCGGCGCTACCAGCAAAGCAACTAGCAAACTCGAACCCATCGCGACAGAAACTGACAAATCCATATTGTTTTTCATCGCCACTCCCACCGCAGTTACATATTCTGCTGCACCGCCAACAATCGGCAACAGAATTACCCCTGTAAACAGCGGCGTCAATCCCAATCCTTTGGTAGTTTCTTCCACAACACCAACGAAAATTTCTGATTCAAAAGCAACGGCAACAGTTGAAGCAACTAGCACCCCTATCCACAGCCACAAATTAGGTTTGTGGGTAGTAGATTCCTCTTTTGTATTTTGAGGATTTTCTGACTCTAGTTCTAGTAAGCCGACTTCGTAAAGATAGCTGTGAGTTTTTAATGAAAATAGGAGAGTGAGAGCGTAAACTGCAATTAGGACGATCGCAGTTATTAAGGAAAGATTCTGAATCGCTGAGGGTTCGACTCCATTGGAGGTATAAATTACCATTGTCGGCAGCAGGATTGCAATTACTGCTAGAGTCATTGTGGAACCGTTCACCCGCGCGATAATAGGCTTGAATTCTTGTTCTTTGTAGCGGATTCCTCCTAGCAGCATGGAAAATCCCATGACTAAGAGCAAGTTGCTGATAATTGTGCCGGTTATGCTGGCTTTCACAATATCAATTAAGCCGGCTTTCAGGGCAACTATGGCAATAATTAATTCCGTAGCGTTGCCGAAAACTGCATTTAATAAGCCGCCTATGGAGGGGCCTGTAACGATCGCCACTTCTTCTGTTGCTGTGCTCAACCAAATCGCCAGAGGTATAATGCCTAAAGCGGATGTGATGAAAACTGCGAGGGAACCCCAGTGCAAATACTCAGCGGCGATGGAAATGGGGATGAAAATTAACAGCGCTATGGAAAGAATTTTTTTGATTGACATAAGAACTCGGATGGTGTATTGAACAGTGAGATCTAGTTGCCTGGGCGATCGTCAAGTTGATTTTACATGATTCAACGCTCCTTTGACTCACCCAAATACGCATACCAACCCCGGACTTAAGTTGTGGAGAGCAATCGCGGTTTAGACAAAAATTCTAGCCCCAGCTAGCGGCGGTGGAGTCAATCTCAAATCTCAAATCTCAACTCGACTGACTGTTTTCTATCTGAGAAAAATTGCGCCGTCATTCCGAATCCTTAAAGATGTTTTATTCACATCTAAATCATTTGTCTCGTCTAATCTTACCTCTACTGTTCCTTCGGCACCAGGTTTCAAATTGGGTTTCAAGAATGCGCCATCTTGTCGCCTAAATACAATTGAGGCGGGTAGTGTCAATGCTGGCAGCGCGACTGTTGAATTTTCCGCTAAACTCCGGCGGTTAGTCTGTCCAACTACCTGATAAAATAGTCGATCGTTGGTTTTATTAGTTAATCTAACATTGACTTTGCCATTGAGGGGAACCATCTTGCCGTCAGGATCTCTTTCTGGTTCGTTAGTTTGGGCTATTTCGCCAGCAAAACTCGCATACTGGGTCAAAGGCAAAAAGCTGTTGCCTGCTACGGCTAAGCTGACAGCCAGTAGACTTGCCACCCAGGTTTTGTAGATCGCTAATTTGCACATTTTTTTATTGACTTTGGAGCTAAAAATTCTAATAAGCGATTTTACCTGCTCCTGCGATGTTCTGACAAGTCGCGTAGGAAGTAAATCCGAGCTTTTCATACTGAGACATTTACTGTGAATATGGAAAGTGAATATAAGAGGAAGTTATATAGATAGGGCAAATATATGTCTCAGTCTGTAGGGTCAGTTATTGAAGAAAAGCAAGTTGATAAGTCCCCCCAATTAACTTTTGAATAGTACGGATTTTATCAAAGGGATTCTCATGTAATATCGTTTCCGGTTGCATCGGAAGGATACTGAGGATACGGCAGTGCCGTCTCCCTACCGCGATTAATTGTAGCGACACTGAGCACTAGCAGTGTCCTGACTGTGGGTAATATTAATTCCGATGCTACCGGAGTTGATATAAAATACAAACCTTATAAAAGCAAATTAATAACCCTGCCAACAAGCACAGTTTTATATATAGGGCTTGCTGAAAATAAGCCAAAAGCTGACTGTACAAGGCTTATAGAAGTATTACCAGGGCAAAGAGGACACGAAAAAGAGGTAAAATTGGAAATTGTCGTGCATTTGTGAAGGAAAAATGTATCGAAAGCTACAAAACACCCGGGGGCCAGAAGAAGCCTTTGAACTTCCCTTTGAGGGCAAGCTGTGTGAAGAAAATCGTTGGGTACTTCTGGCGAACCTAATTCCGGGCGTCAGAATTTGAGGAAGAATATGCCCAGAATTTCTCCGAGGAAATGGGAGCGCCAGCCAAACCTTTTCGGATGGCACTGTCCGCCTTAATCATCAAAGAAAAATTGGGAATCAGCGACCGAGAAACTGTCGAACAAATCAAGGAGAACCCTTACTTACAGTATTTTATTGGAGAAAATAGTTATCGGAATGAAGCGCCATTTGACGCTTCAATGATGGTTCATTTTCGACAAAGAATCGGTCAGTCTCTGCTTCAAAACATCAATCAAAAAATTGTCCAACAAGGTCGAGGATTCAAGTCGGAGGAACCCAACACAAAAAAGTCAGAAGAAGCCGAAAGACCAAAAGAAAATAGAGGAAAGCTATTAATCGATGCAACGGTAGCACCTGCCGATATCAAATATCCCACCGATGTAGACCTGTTAAATCAAGCGAGGAAAACCACCGAACTCATCATAGACATCTTATATAAATCCCTGAAGGGAAACCTGGAGAAAAAACCCAGAACGTACAGAAAAAACGCCCGAAAAGATTATCTAAAATTAGCAAAAAATAGGAAGCCCTCTGGAAAAGAAAGGAGAAATGCCGTTAAAAAACAGCTCCAATATATCAAACGAAATTTGGGACATATCGAGCAATTAATTGAGAAAGGAACCAGCCTAGAACTCTTAAGCAGAAGGCAATACAGGAATTTGTTGGTATCTAGTGAAATTTACCGTCAACAGCAGTGGATGTGGTCAAATAATAAAAAAAGAATCGAACATCGAATTGTCAGTTTAACACAACCTCATATCCGTCCAATCGTCAGAGGCAAGTCAGGAAGTCCGACAGAATTCGGAGCCAAGTTATCAGTCAGTTGTGTAGAAGGATATGTATTCGTCGAAAAAATTAGGTGGGAAAACTATAATGAAAGTGGAGATTTTATTTCGCAAGTGGAAGCTTACAAAGAATATACGGGAGTTTACCCGGAATCGGTTCACGCCGATAAAATTTATCGCACCCGAGTCAATCGAGCTTGGTGTAAAGAAAGAGGAATTCGGCTCAGTGGTTCTCCATTAGGAAGACCACCTACTCAAGTCAGCCGAGAAGCTAAAAAACAAGCACAAGAAGATGAGCGCATTCGCAACGAAATTGAGGGTAAATTTGGACAGGGTAAAAGAAGATTCAGTCTGAATCGAGTCATGGCTAAACTACATAATACTTCGGAAACTTCCATTACTCTGACCTTTTTAGTGATCAACCTGGTGAAGCTGCTGAGGCAGTTTTACTGTCTTTTTTTGTGTCAATTTTTCCAAAATATTATGATTTTATCGAGAAGGATTAACTTTAGCTATGAATTAAATAATCGAAGTAAAGCAGGGCTTATTATGTGAGGAAGACGGGCCTCTTGTTCATTTCCCACCCCCTGCTTTTTATAACTTTTTCAGCAAACCCTATATAAAAAATTGCTATTATTTATTTGAAAAATTGCAGCGTTATCTAGCCGAACACAATCTTGAGTTATGAGTATTCCCCCATCTGACATTATCAGTGAATGAAATACTGTCTCTGCCATTAGTTGAAGGGTTGATTAAAGAAGAACAAGCTCGGTTTCAGCAAAGGAATAAGGCGCAAGGAAGCAGTCTACGGGACTTTCCTGGACGCAAAAACCCGCTTGATTCACGTAATTTGGTCATATACGATCGAACGTGACAACCAGAAACCGGTTTTTTGTGTCTAGTGCGTCCAAGACTGACGGGATTTAAGGGATTTAACGGATCGATGTTGAGGGAAGAAAGAAGATTTTCCCAGCTTCCCCCCTCTCCCACTCTCCCACTTTCCCCCTCCCGCAACAGCTATTCAACCCAACGCACCCGAACAAAATGAGCTTCGCGTCCCCAGAAGTCGTGACTTACAGAAATATCAACCATACTCAAATTAAACGGAATAGCAGTTGTGACGTACCGCTGAGCCAGAGATCCCACATCAGGAGCTAACTGAGCCGCCGCCGCCGCCGCTGCACCCAAACCTAAAAGTTGCAGAATCGGCCCCCGAGGCAGAGCTAAATTGATGCCAACAGCAAGTCCAGCCGTCAGCAGCATTGCCACCGACAAATTCGTGCCGCAGCGGGGATGTACAGCTAAATCCCACTCTCCGCTGGCAATCCGCTGCAAAGCCTCGCGCACTGCCTGACGCAACTGTGCAAGGTTAACGCGGCCGTAAAGATAAAATCCTTGGTCTGTGGACATCCCGCCCAATAGCTCATTATCGGCTCTTGCTGCCGCCGTACCGCCAGATTGGCTGAGTACCCAAACAGTAGCGTGTTCCAAAGCATGAACTTGGCGCAAAGTCAAGACTTCCTTCAAGCCGGGCACAAAATCGAGTTGTCGCAACAAATCAGCATCTTGAGTCCGCTGCGGGGCAAAGTCAAAAGGAAATTGGCTGGCGTGCCAAGAACTAGAAGCAGCATTTGTCGTCATCTCAAAACGCCTCCACTGATGTCAGATGTTAAATTTTCGAGGCTAGATTTACGGTTGAACGCGCTTGCCTGCGCGAAACTCTCCGGAAAACCGTCTGCCTTTAGCATCTGTAATTACTCCTCTACCGTGAGGCAGTCCCTTGCGCAATTCGCCTTGGTAGCGAACGCCGTTTGGGAAGCTGCAACTACCTTTGCCGTCTAGCTGTTCGTTGAAAAACTGACCGTCGCAGCGCGTGCCGTCACCGCGGGTGAACACTCCCCGACCAAACGGGTTGCCTGCGAAAAACTGTCCGGCGTAGCGATCGCCGCTAGCAAAGATAAATTGCCCTTGGCCGTGCGGCTGACTGCTAGCAGCCCCGCCCCCAGTTTGTTGAACAATTTCAAATGTTCCCCGGTAGCGATCGCCACTAGCAAAAATAGCTTCTCCCCTAACAATCAGACCGTTGCGGAACTCTCCCACCATGCGGTCATCGTTGGCGAACAGGAAGACACCTTGACCGTTGGGCACGCCGTTGCGAAACAGTCCTTCATAGCGATCGCCGTTGGAGTATACGTATATTCCTTGTCCCTGAGGTCTGCCGTTGACGAAATTTCCTTGATAATTGTCGCCATTCTGGTAGTTGCACTTGACTCGACCGTTGGGGGGAGAGCCTTCGCAAACGGGAGGGCGGTTTTGGGCGGAGTCGGGCGCATTCTGGGCTAATGACTGCTGACTGTTGGCTACCAGTGAGAGGTATCCTACCCCCGAACTAACCAACATCACTATTCCGAATTTTTGAATTGAGCGAAGCATGACTGTTCTCAATTTTCGTTCCAAGGATTAAGGTAAATTTTTCATTAAACTGGGTTTTGGGCAACTCGGGGAGATTTTTCTCCCACAATTTTAGACACCTCTACACCGTTTTCTTCTAAAATCACAACCGGATCGGCTCCTGATAGGAAATCAACCCGTTTGATCAGCACCTGCCCGCTGGCAATCCGCTGTCCTACTTTGATATATCGACTTGTTGGCTCGTTAGGTGCTTTCACAATTACCAGTATGTCATTACCAACTCTGACTACGCCACTAACTTCAACTCCTTTGGCATTGTCTGTCGAAGGCGGAGGCGGTGGGGGTGCCGGAGTCGGTGGGGGTGGTGGCGGGTTGGGGTCTTGCCAGGAGGGCGGAGGCGTTAATTCTGGCAGCTTGGGTAGACCGGGCAGTTCTCTGGTGGCGATGTTGGGAATTGTGGGAGGGCCCGGAGGGCGAGCCGCGATCGTTGGGGATCGTCCCGGTGCTCCCGGTTGTCCCGGTGCTCCCGGTTGTCCCGGTGCTCCCGGGCGTCCCGGAGTTCCCGGGCGTCCCGGAGTTCCCGGGCGTCCCGGAGTTCCCGGGCGTCCCGGAGTTCCCGGGCGTCCCGGCGCCGTTTGGGGGCGTGCGGTGGTGCCTCTTGGGAATGCCGGTATAGATGGTAGTGCGGGTATAGATGATGCGGGAGCTGCTGCTATATCTGGGGAGCCGGCCGGTCTAGCTCCCGGGCGTCCGGGGCCGGCTGGCTGCCGTCCCGTGGTGCCTCTTGGGAAGCCCGGTAGGGAGGGCAGTCCAGGTATAGATGCAGGAGATCCTGTTATGTCTGGGGAGCCTGCTGGTCTAGCACCGGAGCCTGCTGGTCTAGCACCGGGGCGTCCGGGGGCTGTTTGGGGGCGCGTGGAAATTGGCGACCTCCATTGAGGGGGTATGGGGGTTAACGGCAGGTTGGGAAGACTGGACACCTCTACGGGGCTTTGGGTTTGGGGAAGTTGGGCAATTGCGCCGCCGCCCGCTGCGCTTGGGCGCTGTGCTGGCGTCCACTGAGGCGGGTTTCTCTCGTCTGGCAGCTTGGGCAAATTTGGCACTTGTCGGACTGGCAGGTTGGGGATCTCGTTGCCCTGTACGCCGCCGTCTGTTCTGAGCGGTTGAGGGGGAAGGATGGAGAAGGGATCGTTTGCTTTGCCGGGAATGGGGGTCTGTGGAATTGCCGTGCCGTTTAAGTCCGGTGCTGTCTTTTTGGCCTGGATGTCTGCTTGAGCTTGTCTTGCGCGTTCGTCGGGGTTTGTGGGTCGGAGCAACCCGGGGGGCTGAGCCGCTACTACAGGGGAGGGGAATGCCTGAGCTGCTGGGGTGGGACTGGCTGCGCCGCCGGGAGTTCCAGGAGGGTTGGCTGCCGGTGACGGAGAGGCTGCACCGGGACTGAGAGTAGGACTAGGAGTGGGACTGGCCGTGTTGCCGCCCCCGTCGCCGCCGCATCCTCCGATGGAGAAAGCCAGCATTCCTATAGTTGCCAAATATAAAAGTTTACGCATTGCCGATCGCCCCCAAACGCCTGACTTTTAAGTGATCCAAATGGCAAGTGCAGTTGCTGCCATTTGCCGCTTTTAAGTTTACCTGTGTTTGATGGTATGCGATCGCTTTTAAATTGCCAAGTTTTCCGGATGATTTGATGTTGGAGCGGGCGATCGGTTTTCGGGAACAGGTTAGGATATCAATGGTGGTGGTTCTTCGAGATATTGAATCAATCAAGGCATTCATATAATGGCAAAAGTGATTCTCAAGCGGATTTGCCGATCGGGCATTGTTTCTGTGGCCGTTTTGGCTGCTGTTGGCTCGGTAGGGGGCGGCGAGGTACATTCTCATTCACAGGCAGCATTCTCAACAATCCCTCAGAAACCGGGTTTGTTGACGAAAAACCCAGGCTTTCAGGTGATCCTGCTGCCTGAAACCAAGGTGATGACATTGGTTTCCCATGTGAGTTCCCAGCAGATCGATCGCACTTTAACAGCAGGATCGGGAGCAGCAAGTGGCAATTTGTACTCTCAGTTTCGCAGGGGCCCGTCAAATTCGGGTGCCCAACCACCGGGGAATCAAAAGGTATTTCAAGCTAAAATCAAGCGCCGCGCTGGCGGGACGCCGGTGATTGACGTGGTATTTAACGGCAACAAAACTTTTGAGATGATTGTCGATACCGGGGCGAGCGGCACTTTGATTACTCAGCCGATGGCTACTGCACTCGGAGTGAGGCCGGTGCGCACCCAGAGAGCGGGGATCGCTGACGGTAGCGTTGTCGAGTTCCCGATCGGCATGGTGCGATCGATTCGGGTTGGGGGTGCTGCGATCCAAAATGTCGAAGTGGCGATCGCGAAACAAATGGCAATTGGTCTGCTCGGTCACGATTTCTTTGGCAATTACGATGTCAAAATTAAAAAAGATGTTGTAGAATTTTATGTCCGCTGAAAGTGAGCCGAGTCAAAAACCGATTTTCGCTCAAATCCTCTGCTGTAAAGTTATTCGCCACCGAGTCAAAACTGTTTAATTTATTTGTTGAGGCGGTAGCAAAACGCAGGCAAGTATGGTATCGTTCTTAGTGTTTCAAGAGCCACCGATCCGTTGAACAATTCGTGAAAATGCGGGCGCAAAAGCACGGTGGCTGTTGGTGAGATCGGTAAAAGCCTCGGATAAGGATTCACAGTACAAGGCAAGGCAATCAATTAAACAATTTGCAAAGCAGGTCAAAATTAGTTCCCAAAATGCTGTGGCTGAGGGAATTTTGGTTGGCTTTGTTCAGCCGGAGCTTACAAAATCTGTAAACTGATTAGCGGCAGATGTTCCGCAAAATCGGAAATCATGACGATCGAGAAATTAATTATTGTAAATAAGGTATTCGCATGGCACAAGCGTCTGTATCTCCTGTAGTGCTGATTATTCTAGACGGCTGGGGTTATCGTGAAGAACAAGACGGAAATGCGATCGCCGCTGCAAAAACACCCGTGATGGACAGTCTCTGGGCCGCTTATCCCAGAACTCTGATTCACACATCCGGCCGGGCGGTAGGGCTTCCTGACGGGCAAATGGGCAACTCAGAGGTCGGTCACTTGAATCTGGGCGCGGGCCGCGTGGTTCCTCAAGAGTTGGTGCGGATCTCGGATGCCGTCGAAGACGGTTCTTTGCTCGACAACCGGGCGCTGGTTCAGCTTTGCGAGAAAGTGCGCCTTGGGGGCGGCAAGTTGCACCTGACTGGTCTTTGTTCCGAGGGCGGGGTTCACTCGCATCTGAGTCACATTTTGGGTTTGCTAGAGCTAGCAAAGGCACAGGGAATTTCTGAGGTTTGCATTCACGCGATTACAGACGGCCGCGATACTACTCCGAAAGAGGGTGTAGAAGCTTTAGCAAAGATTGAAAGTTATATAGAAAAGGTAGGGGTCGGTCGGATTGCGACCATCAGCGGCCGCTACTACGCGATGGACAGGGACAAGCGCTGGGATCGGGTGCAGCGCGCTTACGAGGTGATGACGACTGAGGGCGCGCCTGACGGTCGATCGGCTGTTGATGTGTTGCGGGCATCTTATGCTGAAGGAGTGACCGACGAGTTTGCAGTTCCGACTCGGATTTCTCCGGGGGCGGTGGCATCCGGGGATGGGGTAATTTTCTTTAATTTTCGCCCGGACAGGGCGAGAGAATTGACTCAGGCTTTTGTGGCACCGGATTTTAAGGGGTTTGAACGGCAGTTAATTGAGCCCTTGGCGTTTGCCACTTTTACTCAGTACGACCCGAAACTGTCAGTAATGGTGGCTTTTGAACCGCAGAATTTGAACAATATTCTGGGCGAGGTGATTTCTAAGCACGGTTTGCGGCAGTTGCGGACGGCGGAAACTGAAAAGTACGCTCATGTGACTTATTTTTTTAATGGGGGTCTAGAAGAGCCTTTTCCAGGGGAAGACCGCGAGTTGGTGCAGAGTCCGATGGTGGCGACTTACGATGAAGCACCCCAGATGTCGGCGGCCGAGGTGACGGATGGGGCGGTGACGGCTTTGAGAAAAGGCATTTATTCGTTTGTGGTGATTAATTACGCTAACCCGGATATGGTCGGTCATACGGGGATGATGGATGCGACGGTAATTGCGATAGAAACTGTGGATAAATGTTTGGGGCGGCTGTTGGCGGCGATTAGTAAAGCTGGAGGTACGGCAATTATTATTGCTGACCACGGCAATGCTGAGCAGATGTTTGACGAGGACGGGAATCCTTGGACGGCTCACACTACTAACCCGGTTCCGTTTATTCTCGTAGAAGGCGAAGGTCTGAAGATTCCGGGTCACGGAACGGACGTTCCTCTGAGGGCTGACGGTTGTTTGGCGGATATTGCGCCGACAATTCTAGAGCTGTTGAGGTTGCCTCAGCCCCCGGAGATGACGGGACGCTCTATGATACGATCGGCTGATTTTGAAGTTCGCGCCAATCGCACTCCGGTGCGAGTCCGATTGTAGTAGGGACGCAGCATTAGGGACACGGGACTGCCCTGTCCCTGCATAAATTGCGGTCGATCGACTGGATGTGCGCGATCGACCTAATTTGATATGATGATTGATTACCGATTACTAATTACCAATTACCCCAGATTATGAATATTGTTTCTGTGTTACAAGCTATCTGGTCTTTGTCTGCTTTAGGACTTGTGGTTTTTGTATTGCTGCACAGTCCTAAAGGCGATGGCATTGGAGGGATTGGCGGACAAGCTCAATTGTTTACCAGCGCCAAGAGTGCAGAAACGAGTCTGAACCGGATTACTTGGGGTCTGTCTATTGTTTTTATGGGTTTGACTGTGATTTTGAGTGCTGGTTGGTTGACACCTAAGTTATAAGATTCGGATTTTTAACCGCAGATAGCTCACGGGGGAGACGCCCGTGCCACATTAGCTCACGGGGGAGACGCCCGTGCCACATTAGCTCACGGGCGGGACGCCCGTGCCACATTAGCTCACGGGCGAGACGCCCGTGCCACATAAATAAATATTGTGGGGTGGGCTTCTAGCCCGCCCTAAAGATGAAATTTAAGTGCAGTCAGAAAAATGCGGTTGTGGAAAGTGACAGTAAAACCTCGATTGCTGTCTGGTTTGGGATTGGCTTTATGTTGTTTTAGCTTCATAATTTTTACTCAGGTTAATACTCCCGCCGCGAGTCTTTCTTCTCTCCCGAATAGTTTGCCGAATCCAGAGGTTCACCCTTTGCCACCAACGCTGGCGAATTGGCAAGATTCCACGGATAGCGGTGATTATTTTGACCTGGTTAAGCCACCGAATTTCGGTCATTTGCTGTGGTCGAAGTTTCCGATTCAGGTTTATGTTGAGCGTCCAGTTGATGCTAATAAGTCTGAAGAATGGGTGGAGGCTGTGTTGGATGTTGTCCGGGAATGGGGGGTTTATTTGCCTTTGGAAGTGGTGGATAGTTCGGAGGTGGCTGATATTAGGATTTTACGTCGGGCTCCGCCTTTGCGTCAAGGGGTTTTGCGATCGCGCTCTGGAGAGGCTACCTATGAATTGTACGCCCGTCGCGATGGGGATAAAACTGTTTTCTCTCATCGGTTTTCGGTTTATTTGAATCCGAATCAAGTGGGTAAGTATGTTCCGGCGACTGCGCGGCACGAGTTGGGTCACGCTTTGGGAATTTGGGGTCACAGTTTGATGGAAACTGATGTGCTTTATTTTTCTCAGGTGAGAAATCCTCCGCCTATTTCAGCTAGGGATGTTAATACTTTGAAGCGGGTTTATGAACAGCCGACTCGGTTTGGGTGGGAATTTCAGAGACTCGGCGAGATAAATCGCATCTAGACAAACTCTCGTCCGCCTACGCGGACTCAAAGAACATGATAGTTAATAAGGAGTATCAGAAAAATGAAAGATGAATGTTTTGGGATTGTGCCGATTTTTTCGAGTGAAGCTGATACTTTATTTTTGTTGATTCAACATCAAGCCGGACATTGGGCGTTTCCGAAAGGTCACGCGAATCCGGGGGAATCTCCAGCGGAAACGGCTAGGCGGGAATTTCTGGAGGAAACTGGTATATCGGATTTTGAAATGCTGGATGAGCCGAGTTTTACGGAACACTATTCTTTTGTTAAGGATGGGGAGCCGATTGAAAAGACTGTGACTTATTTTTTAGGTTTTGTCAAGTCGATGGAAGTTGTTTTGCAAGTGGAGGAAGTTCAAAATTCTGCTTGGCTTTCTGTTGAGGAAACTGTTCAGCGGATTACTTTTGATGCAAATCGCCAAATGTTCGGGGAAGTTAAGGCATATTTGGATGGCAGGAAAGAGAATTAATCAGTATTGGATGCTATAAGTAGGGACAGGACAATGCCGTGTTCCTACGGGGATCGAACGATAGACGGGTGTACTTCACAAACGTGAAATTTGCTGTAATTAAATTTGTAGTCAGAATTTTAGTCCTTAGTAACTACAAGCTTTAAGAGAGGAGTGAAGTCCTTATTACAAACAAATTGTTCTGTTAGATCAATTCCGGTAGCATCGCAATTAATATTACCCACAATCAGGACACGGCACTGCCGTGTCCCTACAATTGATCGGGTAGGGAAATGGCACTGCCGTGTCCTCGATATCATTCCGATGCTACCGGAAATTATATTAGATATCCGACTTCTTCAAGAAGTCGGGTATCTAGGTATTATGTGACATTATTTGTTGGTTTTCTGGGCTTGGGCGTGGTGTTGCAAGCGAGAGAAAACGTTGTAGGCCTCGGGGCCGGGATTGTCATGTTCGACTGAGCCGTCGATGGGGCCGTCGATGGCTTTCCAAGCAGGAATTCCGCCTTTTAGTTCGGCGACTTTTCTAAAGCCTGCTGCGCGGAGAAGATTGGCAGCTTCAGCGGTTTGTTCGTCGTTTTCGCCGTAGATGTAGATGTCGCGGATGGGTTCTAAACTCGATTGTGCTCGATCGACTAATTCGTCTATTGGCATGGGTGCGGCACCGGTAATGTGGCTTTTGGCGAAGCTTTCAAAATCGCGGGCGTCGATGATTGTGAGTCCGGGTTCGCCCCAATCTAAACGGGCTTTGAGGTCGTGGCTAGAGGCTTGAGCTTTTAAACCGGGAGGGGTGGGAGTCAAATCGGGAAGTTTTTCTTTGATGTCGGAAATTTGGTCGGGAATATTTTTCATGGGTAAAGTGTTGTTGAATGTTTTGATTGCTATTGCAATGTAACAAGATGTTTAGGTTGAATTCGTCTTTCTAAAGGCTGAATCTGCCATTGAACTAAAGTCGCAGTTAAGCTGGGTTGCAGGTGGTTGACTAAGGTTGGGATCGCTAGATTTGTTGAGTTTGCTAGAGGAAAGCGGGCTGTGCTTCAGATTGTTTCATCGCATTTTCTGTGGAGAATTTGAAGTGCGATCGCTCGTTTGATCTGCGTATTTTATTTATCAAACGATCGCATTTTAGTCAATCCCAATTATTTTTAAATGAAATTTGCATAAGTTATGTGCAGCTTCGCAGGGGATTGTGCTCAAAAGTGGAGATGTTTGTCAGCAAGATTTCTGGTAAAATTTAAGAGTAAAAACAAGTATTGAATGATATGGATACGTCTGAGAAAAGTGAAATTGCAGTGCCTAAACCTTTGACACCTGAAGAGCAAGCGGTGTGGGATGCGAAGGCGAAAGTTCGGGTACTGCTGAATTTGTGGGATTTGGGCGGCGGCAAAATGATGGTGAAAAAGGGGGATTTGACTAAGCGGATTGTGCGGACTAATGAGACGAGTCAGAGATATGTGGAAGTGCTCGGCGAGTTGCAGGCGACAGGGGCGATCGAGTATTCGCTGGTAAATCGGGTGACGCTGGTGGAATTGACGGCGAAAGGGAAAGAAGTTTTAGCGCAGGGGCTCAAAAGTAAGGATTCTTTGTTTGAGTTTGATGGTTCTCAAATTGGTACTCGGCTGGGAAATTCTTTGTTGAAGTGGATTCGGCATCAGGATGGTGCGGCAAGTGTGGCGGTTGAGAAGGGGAAGGCGGATGTAGGGGCGATCGAAATTTGACACATCCTCTGAATTAATTAACAAGGAACATGAACCATTCCAATTGCGAAACCGATAGCGGCTGGCCCGATCGCGAGAGATTTCCGTATAACTACGCAAAATCTAGCGTGGGATCGATTATCGAGAACGATCTGCGTCGCTCAAAAAACCCACTAATTATTACTGGCTACGCTTCACTGGAAAAAATTATCGATTTTCTGGCGGATTGTTATAGTAGTTGGCAAAGTAATCCAGATGCTTTTGAGCAAATCCGCATCTTGCTCGGTAATGAACCATATCCAACAAAAGCTCAGGAGTTTCCCTCCTCCCACAAGTTTTCTCAGGAAATAGAAGATTACTGGATGGAGCAAGGTATCTCTATCCGTAAATGTGGGAAAGTTATTGCTGCGATCCAGTTACTCAAAACTGAAATAGTAGAAACCAGGATTGCTAAGGAAAAACCCATCCACGCCAAAATTTTTTACGGAGATAGTGCTATTACCATTGGTTCTAGTAATTACAGCACTTCAGGTTTAAGCTACCAAATAGAAGCAAATGTTAGGTTTCAAAATTCAAAAAAAGAGAAACCACGATTCGATGAAGCTTGTCAGTTGGCAGAAAAGATTTGGAATTTAGGAAGATGCTACAATGACGAATTAATCGATTTATTAACAAGGCTTCTCAGCAAGGAAACATGGGACGTGACTTTAGCAAGAGCTTGTGCAGAATTGCTAGAAGGTGAGTGGGCAAAAAAATACAAACCAACCAATTATCGGAGTGATGAACCTCTGCTTTGGCCATCTCAAGAACAGGGAATAGCTCAGGCAATTTGGGTCATAGAAAATGTTGGCAGCGTGCTCGTAGCCGATGCAACGGGTTCAGGTAAAACTCGAATGGGCGTCCACCTAATCAAAAATGTAATCAATCACATTTGGGGAACTGGGCGGGTGCGGAAAGGCGATTCAGTGTTAATTTGTCCGCCTAAAGTCCTAAACTCTTGGGAGAAAGAGATTAGGGAGTGCGAGGGCGCCCATCTCCTTGCTTACTCTCACGGCTCATTGAGTAGTCCCAAATCTAAGAAGCACCAGCATCTTATTGATGTAATCCGTCGCGGTCAAGTCCTTGCTGTCGATGAAGCGCATAACTTTTTCAACGACAGTTCTAATCGGACGAAGGCACTCTTTAGCAACATTGCTGACTATGTATTGCTGTTTACAGCTACTCCGATCAATAAAGGAGTTAAGGATTTGCTTTCCCTCGTGGAATTGTTAGGAGCTGATAACTTTGATGATGAATTGGTGGAATCTCTTAAATCGCTATGGAGCCAGCACGAAAAACAGAATGAAAGGATGCCAAAAGAGCTTAGCAATAACCTGCGGAGAGCGATTCAGCAATTTACTGTTCGTCGAACAAAAGGTCTGTTTAATAGTATGATAGCTCTCGAACCCGAACGTTATAAGAATACGTTGGGTGCTCTATGTCGCTATCCGAAAGAGATATCAAAAGAGTATGATTGCGGTGAAACTGATGGCGATCGCAACTTAGCCCAACAGATTCGTCAAGCCACTGACAGACTGCGCGGTTTAGTATACCTGAAGGAAATTTCAGAACTACCAAAATTTCTTCGCAAGCAAGGCTGGAGCGAAGAAAAGTATCTTGAAGCACGCCTGAAAAGTGCTAAGGTACTGCCTGCTTATCAGGTTATGGCTTGCTTGCGATCTTCTCGTGCGGCACTGATAGAACATATTTATGGAACCGATCGTGCACAGAACCACTTCGACATTGATCCTAATACCAGAATCAAGAAAGACACTGGTAATTTAATCAAAACATTGGAGAAAATATCAGGCGAAACAGCAAAAAACAAGCTGGGCATTAAACTGCCTGAATGGCTGAGCGATCCTGCCAGACATAAAGAAGCTTGTGAGGAAGAAATAGAGGTTTACAGAGATATTGCTAATCTATGTGAAAAGATTTCGGACTCGCGAGAAAACACTAAAGCAACGCATCTGGTCAACCTATTAAAGCATCACAAACTGATGATAGTTTTCGATAGTCGTTTGATTACTCTTCATCAGATTAAATATCTCCTTGAAAGAGAAGGGGTTAAGACGCTGCTCGCAACTGGAGATACAACAACAGACTACGATCGGGTTAATGAGTCATTTAAACTTGGTTCCGAGGAATCTAGAGTCATTGGGTTATGTTCAGATGCAATGTCTGAGGGGGTCAACCTCCAGCAAGCTTCCGCCGTTGTTCAATTGACGATGCCCAGTGTAATTCGCTTGGCAGAACAGCGGATAGGTCGGATCGCTCGCATGGACAGTCCTCACCCTGCAATTGAAGTATGGTGGCCAAAAGATAGCAACGAGTTTGCCCTGCGGTCTTCGGAGAGCAAATTTGTAGCTCGCCACAATCTGGTGTCTGATTTGCTGGGGTCAAATATATCACTACCCGATCACTTATCACCGGAGGAAGACACAGAATCATCAGATGAAGTGATTACATCGATGGCAGAACTTGCTAATAATCAAGGGCAAAAAGCAAGTGAAATCTGGACATTAAACGATGTTTTTGACCCGGTGCGATCGCTCGTAGAAGGCGATATTAGCCTGGTTCCATGCGAAGTATACGATCGAGTACGACGAGCAAGTAAAATACGGACTTCTTTGAGTATTGTTCAAACTAAAGACCAGCCTTGGGCTTTCTTTGCCATTGCCGGCACAGAATGGGGTTCGCCCCGTTGGGTTTATTTAGATCCTTCGGAAGTCAAGCCGAGAACAGACTTAGATTATATTAGTAATAAACTGAAAGAAAATCTGGATGCAGCAGTTAACGATTTTCCCCTAGGAAAAACAGCTTCTGTATGGCAAGATGATTTCTTATATCAACTTAATAAAGCAGAAAAAGAGATGTTACCCAAGAAGAAGCAGCGCGCTCTTAAGTTGATGGAGGAAGTTTTAAAAGAATACAAGCATAAATCTGTTCAAGACGAAGACAGGGAGCGTGCAGAATTGGTTGACAAGTTGCTTTCTATGTTCAATGAAGAACAATCTAGGGAAAAGATCCCAAACAGGGAAGTAGAATTAAGCAAGTCGCACGTCGATGTAAGTCTTTTAGCCGAGCGGTGGCTCGATTTAATTCAGCCTAGATGGTTATATCACCTGCGAGAACGCCATTCTGAACCTCTGCGACTCCAAGACCTTTATCAAAATTTAATTGAGGAGCCGATTCATACAGAAAAACTCAAAGATGCGCTTAAAGTTGGTACAGTCAAACCCCTTGAGGAGCGGATTGTTGCTGCAATTATTGGCGTGTATTGAAATTGTTTTACTTTTGACAGGTTATGCAGGGCGAATTAAAGGCGAGAATTTAGGGCGCGATCGCTTTTATTTCCTGCGCGACTTGCCGCTAGATGATTGAGATTCGTCAAGGGCGATTCCCTACGGGATAGCTTCGCCGCGCGTACTTCATCCAATTTCCTACACAGCATCAGGATCTACGCCCAATTCCCGCAACTTCCCCGCCAATCTTTCAGTACGTTGATGCTCATCATCAGCTCGTTCACGCTGCGTTGCAGTTTGGTGTCTAAGTTCCTGTAATCGCGCTTGTTCGGCCTTAATTAACCCTTCCACCAATGGCGGATCTAAAATTTCATTGACTGATAATCTCAGATTGGGAAATACTAGCGATTCCATTTCCTCACCAGGTAAGTAATTTACCTCTGTATAAATGTCATCACCTTCGAGAAATGCCATAACTCGCACCCGCTGTCTGTTTTCTGCTGGGTCAACTATTACATATTCCGGTACGTTAGCTTGTTCGTACTCTCCTCGTTTAGTTATATAGTCGGCCCGCCGATCTTGGCTAACTACTTCTATTACTAATAAGGGTGTTTCATCACAGTCAAGGATGCCCCCTCCGGGTCTAGCAGCAGCTTGATATAAAAGACTTTGAGTGCAAACAACTACATCAGGAACACGGGAGGAATTTTCTTCTGTTCTCACTCCTAAGCCTGTTTTTACTACTAAGTCAAGATTGTGTTCAGCTAGGTAACGCTGCAATTTGTAAACTAAATATTCGCAAATTTTTATGTGTAAAACTGTTGCTGTTGCCATCGGTATTAATTGGCCTTTGTACAGTTCGTATTTTACATCGTCTTTGCTTTGATAAAATCGGTATTCTTCAAAAGTTAATGTGGGCGAGGTATCGAGCTGTTTTTCTGCGACTGCTGGCACAATAGATTGAGACATATATTTTTTTACCTATCTCGATAGTTTGCTATTATACTCAATTTTGATTTTAACACTCAAGACATTGAGTACGAAAAGATCGATCGCCCTTATTGACAATCAAGCAATTTGATCCGGGGCCCCCAGATTCATTCGTGGATTGAGAAAAAAGCTCCGAATCCCGATCGCAAGCCCCCGGATTTATCAGTGGAGTCGCTTTCTTCAATCTAAAATCTAAAATCTAAAATCTAAAATCGTGTGACTCTCCAATAAGCGCACCCCGCCATAGTTTTAATATTTTTCAATATACAAATTAAATATTTGGTTCTGTTTACCATTTGGGCGATCGGCTCAACAACGCTGTAGCTGCCTCGCTGTCGAGAGGTTTAGAGAAAAAGTACCCCTGACCGTACTCGCAGCCGATCGCCCGCATTTGAGCCAATTGGACGGCGGTTTCGACACCTTCTGCCACTACCTCCATCCCCAAACTGCGCGCCAGCATGACGATCGCCCGCACGATTTCCAAATTTTCGCCGGTTTCTCCGACGCGGCCGACAAAAGAGCGATCGACCTTCAAAATATTAATCGGGAACTTGTGCAAATAACTCAGAGACGAATAACCAGTGCCAAAATCATCAATGCACAGATCGATCCCCAACTCTCTCAACTGCGAAAGCATCGCCGCCGCAGCTTCCCCATCTTCCATCACCACACTCTCAGTAATTTCCAACTTCAAACAGCGAGTGTCAACACCCGTTTCCAGCAAAACTTGCTTAATTTGCTCGATCGACTCGGGTTCCGCAAACTGCCTCCCGGAAAGATTTACTGCGACTGTCAGCCGCGAATTTCCCACAGGTAAATTCAAACTCTGCCACTTAATAATTTGGCGGCAGCTTTCGTTCAAAACCCACAAACCCAAAGGCGTAATTAACCCTGTTTCCTCCGCCATCGCAATAAATTCCATCGGGGAAACTAAACCCCGTTCCGGGTGCAGCCAGCGCACCAATGCCTCAAATCCGATAACTGAGCCGCTTTTTAAACAAACGATCGGCTGATAATAAACAGTAAAAGGACATTCCAATTTAAAAGGAGCAAATTGCGACTTCGGATGCTCCAACTTGGGTTCTATTTCGCCGATCGGCGAGTGTTCGGCCGCCGTCCCACATCCCAAATCCACTATCGAATAGTTAAAATTGAGTTCTTCAACCGACTCCCGCAAATCGTGTTCCAAGTGCATCAAAGCCACAGCCCGAGTGTGCATCGCACTGGTAAATACTTCGTAGCGAGCTTTACCGAGAGCTTTGGCCCGGTACATCGCAATATCAGCATCGCGCAAAATATCTCCCGGCCACTGATATTTGTCGGTACTTAAAGCAATACCGATGCTAGCAGTAATTAAAACTTTATTACCTTCCAAATAAAGCGGTCGTTCGATCGTTTTGAGAAATTCCTTTGCTTGGGCGATCGCCTCATCAACACCGTGAATTTCCTCCAGCAAAATCACAAACTCATCTCCCCCCAGACGAGCCACCGTATCGCCCGGCCGCAAACAAGTCAACAGACGGCGAGCCACAGCCACCAACAGCCGATCGCCCGTGCGGTGTCCCTGGCTGTCATTAATCACCTTAAACCTGTCCAAATCCAGAAACAGCACCGCAAACTGATAGCTGGGATGCCGTTGCGCGCGGGCAAAAGCTTGCCCCAACCTGTCAGTCAACAAAGCGCGGTTCGGCAACTCCGTCAGCGCGTCGTGCAAAGCATCGTGCAACAATTGGTCTTCAGCCACCTTGCGCTCAGTCACGTCGTGACAGTTGACCACAATTCCCCGCACCGAAGGTTCTTCGAGCAAATTCGTCGCCACCGCTTCCAACACGCACCAAGAACCGTCCTTGTGCTTAACTCGGTATTCTGCCAATCCCAGACCCACTCTTGGCATTTGGATGATACCTTGGAACACTTGATCCACCATCGGCAATTCGTCGGGGTGAATCAACTCAAATACTGATCTGCCGAGCACTTCCGCCGTCGGGTAGCCCAAAATCCGCTCTAGGGAAGGAGAGACATACCGGCAAAAGCCTTTCTCGTCGAGAATTACAATAATGTCTCTAGCATTTTCAATCAGCGATCGAAAGCGCTTCTCCCTGTGCCGCAGCTCTTGTTCGGTGCGCTTGCGGTCGGTAATGTCGGTATTCATGTAAATCAGACCGATAATCTTCCCTGTGCGGTCTTTAATAGCATCTGCCCGCAGCAGCACTTGCAAAATTTTGCCGCTTTTAGTGCGGTTAGTAACTTCACCCGACCAAGAATAACCCTGGGCGATGGTATCGAGTACCTCGCTTGCGACTGCGGAGTCAGCAAAAACTGTCGCGATACCTCCAGCGAGTTTAAATTCCTGTGCGGTTTCCCATTCAAATAGCTGAGAAAACGCTTGATTGTGATAGATGTGAGTGCCGAAAGCATCGCTGATGCCGATCGCGTCGCTCGAACTTTCCAGCGCCTTGCGAGTCAGCACCAGAGCTTCTTCTGCCCGCTTGCGCTCGGTAATGTCAATCCCTACCAGACAAGCTGCTTTGCCGCGATCGTACTTTTGAGCCACAATCAAATAGTGTCCCGCCGACTGTCCGCCGTCGGTTTTCACCTTAGCGCTGAGTTCTTTAACCGCTTCCGTAGCGTCGCCGGCAAAAAACTCCACGACAAAAGAGTGAAAATCCGAGCTAGCGCCCAGAAAACCGATATCTTTACCGACAAAAGCCGACGCCGGCAAATTGTGCAGTTTGGCTAAGTGCTGGTTAACCCCCAAATAGCGCAAATCCTCGCTCACCCAAGATACTGTTCCCGGAACTGCTTCCAAAATCGTTTGCAGTTGGTCGTTAGCTTGCTGCAATGCTTCCTGCACTTCTATGCGTTCGGATAAGTCGAACTGAACTCCGACGAAGTGAGTCAAATTACCGCTGTCGTCTCGCACGGGAGATAGCGACAATTTGTTCCAAAAAGCAGTGCCGTCTTTGCGGTAATTTTTGATTGTCACCTGCAGTTCTCGACCTTGGCGCAAGGCGTCGCGGATGTTAGCTACGGTAGTTCGATCGGTATCGGGGCCTTGCAAAAATCGGCAGTTGCGCCCCAAGATTTCATCGGCGCAGTAACCTGTCATCCGTTCAAAGGCCGGATTGCAATAAATTATGGGACAGTCGGGTGCATTGGCGTCAGCAATAACAATGCCGCTGCTAGTAGCTGCCAAGGCTCGATCGCGCAGCCACAGTGCGTCTGACGCAGTATGGCGATCGTCTGCCCCCCCCACTTCACCTAAATTAGAAATTGACTGGTTCTCCCGATCTCCCATCAGCCGAACTTTCAAGCAAACCTTTACAATTTCCGAGTTGTTTCTTACTCTAACGTTTTTCAGGACTCGCGCAACCTAAATTGTATCTGGGCATTTAAGTAAGCTGGATTTCACGTTAGTTGTTACTTGTATTTTCTACGCTTGCTGTTCGGCATTAAAAAAAGCACATCTTCACTTCCGCAGCGAACAACCCTCAATTCTTATCCCCCTCAGACTCTCTCCCCCTCTCCCCTTCTCCCCGCGCCCTGGCAATCAAGATCTGCCGCAGCTTATTTAGCAGGAGTTGCAGTTTGAGAACTCGGCGGCGCAATATTAATTAACGGCAAAGTTCCGCCTCCTCCCATTACTGTGGGAAACTGGCCGTTCCATTTTTCAATTGCTTGCTGCTGCAAAATTTCGGCTGTTAAAGTTTGCCGCTGCAAGCGTTGAGCTTCAGCTTTACCTTTAGCACGGTTAATTTCAGCTTGAGCATCTTGGGTGGCTTTTTTAACTGTAAATTCTGCTTGTTTGGCTTCTTGTTCTGCTATTTGTTTGGCTTCGATGGCTTTGCTAAATTCTGGCGAAAAGCCAAAATTTATTAACGAAACATCTCTGACGATGACGCCGTAAGGTTCCAAACGCTTTTTGAGGCTGTTGTCGATTTCTGTTTTGAGTTCCGTGCGCTTAGTGATAATTTCTTCGGCGGTTTTTTTAGAAGTTGCTGCTTTGAGAACTTCCGAAATAGCCGGACTCAGGATGCTGGTAACAATTTGTTCTTCGTCTCCTATTTGTTGGAACACTTGATTTACTTTGGCAGGGTCAACATTCCAGTTGACTGCCAAATCTGTAGTAATGCTTTGCAAATCTTTGGATGCTGCATCTGCTTTCAAATCGGTTTTTTGTACCCGCACGCTGAGAGTTTTTACAGAGGTGACGATCGGTAAAATCGGGTGGATGCCTTCATCTAAAATCGCGTTTTGAATTTTGCCGAAGCGCATCATGACGCCGCGTTCCCCTGCGCCGACGATGGCAAAAGGTCTTAAAATTAAGGCGGCGATGATGAAGACGATGCCACCGACGATGTAGAGAGCTAGGTTGTACCGAACACTTTGCATGGTTTTCATATGTTAACTCAGCTATGTTGTGTTAGTGGATGTTAGTTTTCTCTGCGCTATTATCTAAAATTCTAACTTCATGTTCATGGTATAACAACTCATAAATTCATTGATTTTTTTCATAAAAATCATATATGTTTGATAGTCGGAGAGCCTCTTAAATTGAAAAAATGTTAGATTGGCTTTATATTGATGGTCGGGTATCAACTATGGCACTTGTACCGAGCTGAAATGGTTGATGAATAAATGTTTCAATCATCTTGACAGCGGGGATGATTTTAGATAAAGCAGAAGTAAATAGATAGCTCGATCGCTCTCCGACAAGCGATAAAATCCCGATGGGCAAGAGAAAGCTTTCTAGAACGCTAAAAAATCAGCATCAAATAGGTATTTTTTGTAAATTTTGAGTAGAAAATGGGAGGTGCGTGGCGGTAAAACCTTTAGGGGTTGGTGCAAGCACAAGCAAAAGATAGAATTTCAGTCTGCGACGTACAGACTTTATCTGTAGAATTGGCCGGCGGCCGCCTCGCTAAACCCTCCAGAGTACAAAAAAAGACTCCTTGCCCAAGTACGGAATTTATAGCGACAAACAATAAAAATCCGAGTTTAAAAATGCCCGAAAATAAGTTAAGCTTAGATGAGAACGGTTGAATAAAGATGTCTAATGTTGCAGCGACACCCTTGGCCGCAGACAATTGAAGAGGCGATCGCCATTCAAGAACAGCTTCGGTCAGAGGTAATTACCGAAAATCAACGGTCGCCAGTTCGGTACGTCGCAGGCGTAGATGTCGGCTACGACAGTGCAGAGGGCCTATCGCGGGCCGCTGTCACAATTCTGAGCTTTCCCGACTTGCAGTTGCAGCAGCAAGCTGTGGTTCGCAGTCCTACAACTTTTCCTTACATTCCGGGTTTCCTGTCTTTTCGAGAAGTGCCGGCAGTCCTCGATGCTTTAGAAAATATCAGTTTGAGGCCAGACTTGATATTGTGCGACGGTCAAGGACTTGCTCATCCCCGCAGGTTCGGTCTGGCGTGCCATTTGGGGGTTTTGACAGGAATTGCCACGATCGGAGTTGCCAAAACTCGATTTATTGGAGAACATTCAGAAGTCGGGCTCGACCGGGGCAGTTGGCAACCCTTGCTGTATGAGGGATCAACCGTAGGGGCAGCGCTGAGGACGCAAACAGGGGTAAAACCGATTTATGTTTCGATAGGTCATAAGGTAAACTTGATAAGTGCGATCGAGTACGTCCTGCGCTGCGCCCCAAAATATCGCTTACCAGAAACAACTCGATCGGCAGACCAACTAACATAGGGATAACTGGCAAGCGCGGAAGGCATCAAAAAAAAAGCAAAAAGACCAAAAAAGCATCCGTCTTTGGACTTTTAATTTTTGAGGTGTCGCCCTTAAGTCGAAAAATCCTCTGAGTCTACCGCCAATCAGCTTTGGGTTCCATCCTTCCAGCGAACTAAAGAATGACTATACCTGAGAAAGAGGTATAAAAGTTGGGAGATTTCTAGAATGATTGAAAGACAGTAACCTGCTTAAACATTGGCGGCTATAAAAATAGTGCCCGGGCGTGAACTATTTTTAGTTCACATTTGTAAACTATGAAATAGTCATCCTGCGAGTTAAACCAAAAGCTTAAATTCGTCAGATGAGGTTTCATAATTTACCGTCGGATATCTCACCACGCTCGTGGGAGTACCCACGAAAGTGGGAGGCGAAGGCGCGATCGAGCTAAAAAATCAGAAAAAAAACAAGGAGACAGTCATGGCTGAGAAAAGCAAACGCGGATTCGCTTCTATGGATGCAGAAAAACAGCGCGCAATTGCTAGCAAAGGCGGAAAAGCTGCACACGAGAAAGGAACTGCACACGAATTCACCCCTGAAGAAGCCAGAGAAGCTGGTCAGAAAGGTGGCGAAGCTGTCAGCAGAAATCGCGAACACATGGCTCAAATTGGTCGCGAAGGCGGTCGGAAAAGCCGCAAAAGTGAATAAGTCTCTCAAAGCTTGCCCTGCAATCAAAGATTGCACAGTTGCAGTTTGAGATCGAGCATTAGGACACTGAGCCTTTGAGGAGGTTGGGCGATCGAATTCCCAGACGTAGTTCGATCGGCTAACCTCCAACAACCGCCCCTAGTGCATCAAAGCTTCGCAAATCTGAAAACCCCACAGCAATTAGTTTTTAGCAATCGCTGCTCAATCTTTAACGGCAAATCTTTAACCAAGCTGCACTGGGGTCAATAGTTTTGCAGGAAAGAAAACCTGGCAAGCGCGAGTCAGTCTCTCAAAAAAAGCGAATACGATCGCTAAAAGCCTCGAAGTCGGGGTTTTTTTGTTTAACTCCACATCATATTGTCAGAACTTCGATCGAGTCTGCGTCAATAAATCTAATGAAGTTTTTTTGTGAGGAAGTCCGTCCTCAAAATAAATCAGCTAATATTTTTCTATATTTTTCAGCAAACTATACAATCATGACTAACCAGCTCACTTTAGTCTGGACAGAAGCTGGGGTGCGTCAAACTCACACGATTAAAAACGGACAGCCGAGCAAAAATCCGGGAACTGTGAGGCTCGGGCGCGATCCGGCGAAGTGCGATATAGTATTGTCGGATCCCAGCGTATCGGGTCTCCACGTTGAAATATTTTTTAATCAGGAATTGCAGGAGTACGTAGTGCGGAATTTGCGCGAAAGCAATCCGCCGCTGGTAGACGGAAAAATTCTCGCCCGAGGCGAAGCAAAATTGACATCCGGAAGCCACATCCATTTAGGCCAAATGCAAATCGATGTGGTGAATGTGACGGAGGTGGCGGTAGCTGCGCCGCAGACAGTTTTGCTGTTCGGGCCTCCCGCACCGGGTAACTCTCAGCCAACGGGGCCTTCAAAATATGGTTTGCAGTGTCCCAAGTGCAGCCGAATTTCGCCTTACGCGCATTTGAGTGCGGGCTGTCCGTGGTGCGGTACTTCTTTGGCTGCGGCGGCGAGTGTGATGCTCTCTCCGTGAAACGTTGCGCAACGGGTTTAGACACTATTTGGGAGGATTATTAGACATCTCCAATAATTCGTGGAGTAGGCATTCTGCCTGCCCTTTATATCAACTCCGGTAGCATCGGAATTAATATTACCCACAGTCAGGACACCGCGCGGTGCCGTTTCTCTACAATCGATCGGGGTAGGGATACGGGGTTCTCGCGGTGTCCTCAGTATCATTCCGATGCAACCGGAAACGATATTACAGGCTTTTTTGGAGAAATCTATGGGGGAAAGTGAGCGAAAAAGTTAACAGAAATGTCAAACAAAGCAGTAGGAGTGGTTTACCACCAATTACACCATTTCTTGACAGAAGCGACTTGGGATGCGGCTCTTGTCAACGAACGACTACTACAGGTAATTTAGGCATAAATCAAACTAAGCTCAAAATCTGCTTTACTCTGATAATAGATGATTCGGGACACCGAAAAAGTGGTAGAGAAACCGCTGGAGTCGATCGGCAATACATGGCGTGAAATCGGGAAAACAGGCAACGGGGTAGCGGTAGTGACGACCCATTTATCTAACGGAGTTACATAGTCTACCATTAGACGTTGAATTATATCAACACGCGAGTTCACGTTCCCGGAGGGAAAGCCAACCCCGATTTTATAAAAAAGCCAGATATAGCATTAAAATTGGTAGATAAATGTCTATATAGAGGCTTAGGATCAAATGGTATTAGTAGATGGCGGGTATGGAAACAACCGTAATTTGTTTTACGCAATTAGAACCAAATAACTTAAAATATATAGCCTGATTAGCTAAAGACCGCCAGGTAATTTCTCAATAATTTCAGAAATTAAAACAATAGCTATCCTGATGAATTATGCTAGTATATCTGAAGCGACCGAAGTAGATTATTTAATTACCCAATCTGGGGTTACTCAATAAAATTGCAAATGGATAATAACAACTTATTTAAGGGCGTAATTGGGTGGAATTGTTCGATCGTGAGGCTCTCATGCTGGCTAGGGCTAAAAGAATATCAAGTAAGAAGCATAAAAAGCCTTCATCGACATTGGATATGGTTTTTTTTCGCCTACAGTTTTATTGTTTGGCAACAGTTAACTAAAGGATTGAGACGGCATTGGATCTTGAAACCTTTAAACATATTTGCGACCGGCATTGTTAGCCTTTAGAACAGCCATCTCTTATCGATTTGTCCGTTGGCTGCAAGATAATGGTGGCGTATTTGCCTTACACCTAGAAGGTTTAGGTTTTGTTTGGGCTTGAAATTTGTTAAAGTCTCGTTAACAGTAAAATTTGGATGACCTATAACAATCCTAAATCATTATCATGATTGTGATACAATTATATGCAATACTCGCTCGTGATAAAAAAATGAATAACTTACAACGCCAACAAAAAAATAGGGAAAAAGAAATAGCTTATCAAAGAATCTTTTATTAAAAGCGATATCGATGCCAGAGAACTAAAACGAGCAATAGCTGTAAGGATGGCGCTCTCAGGTAATATCTACCA
>NZ_JAUBTQ010000058.1:0-40705 GCF_036702515.1 Microcoleus sp. BROC3 | reverse complement strand
CTTGTTCGTAAGTCATCAGTTTTTCCTCTCAATCACCTCACTATTGCCCGGCGTTGGGGACTTTTGCAAGAGGTCTAGTGAGTTTTCTTGTGGGGTGGGCAGGAGAGCCCGCCCCTAAAAAACCTAATTGAAAATGGTGCAACATCTCAGGTGCGTCAGACTCCGTTATTGAAATATTATTGAAGATTTCGGGTAGTAGAGCACCTTACTATATATGCCAGTGGCGTCCCGGACTTCCAGACTCGGCGGTTGAAACCCGGTTTAAACTTGCCTCTCCTCCCAGCAGAGGGCGACTAAAAAATACAGGAGGTATTATTCAAGCCGGGTTTGATATTACTTGCTGCCCAGCCAAATCGGATAAGCAGAAGAATCCTCAGCTTTCAACTTTTGCGCCTGATAACTCTTGCTAGTCAAACTAGCTACTGTTTGCAGGCTTTCTGTCAAACAACTTTCGCTGCCAAACGCTTCAAATCCCAAAGTCCACCAGGCGCTGCCGTTAATGTTCAACTGAGTAAGTTCCACGGTGCAACCTTGGGGAATTGGGGCTTCCACAGGCACAGACATCAGGACACCAGGGGCCGAAACTTGATAAAGACGCTGCGCTCGCTTTTTCTTGACTGCCACCCACTTTCCTGTGGCCAAAATATCCGCCGGTATCGGTGCGATGGTGTCGGCACAAACCCACTTGAGCCACTTCTCGGCCTTACCTTCCCAGCGGTTGCCGAACTGCATCGCCCCCAACTCTGCCTGACGCCACTTTACCTCCAAGGTTTTCCCGCGCAGCTTCACTCCCAAGTAGTCGCAGTTAGGTACTAGCAAATATATGTCTTCCCGCTCTTCTGGAGGCGAAAGATACCCGCCGAGACTGTCGCTTCCAAACCATTGATTGATCGATTTTGGCAGCGCACCGCTATAAAACCACCGCATTTCCAGACTGGCCCGCATAAATTTTTCCTCCGTTCCACAATTTTTGTCAAACCCAGACTGGATTTGCCACACACCATCGACTTTTGTGCCTCTCCACTCTATCCTCCCCCCTCCGGGGCCCAGAGTCTACAGTGCACAGTCCGATCGGGGTCTTTAAAAAAAATTTCTCACAATCCTTTACATATCTTCACAAGTGTGTTACATTTATTTACAGTACATTAAAAACCATTTAGGAAAAAAAACATGACTAACAGAGGCTTCATGCTGGACGACGAAGGCAAAATGAACAATTTTGCGATCGAACCCAAAGTATACATCGATGACCAAGCCCGCACCGGCTTCACCCCTTACGCAGAACGCTTAAACGGTCGCCTTGCCATGATTGGTTTTGTTTCTCTCTTGGCTTTAGAAGTTTCTACCAAGCACGGACTCATTAGCTGGCTGACTCACCTGTAATGATTTTGTTAAAAATTAGACTATACGGCTATGCCTCGCGGACGGTACACAAACGGCGAGCATAGCTTAACTGTTTTTAGGGGCAAGGTTTGGTGAGACAATTAAAATTAAATATTTTAGTGTTACCCTACCCGTAAAAATAATGCTCAAACGAATTGCGGCAATACTTCTGGTTGTTCTCAGCCTTAGCTTGACCGGTTGTGTCTCTAAAGTCACCGGACTCAAAAGCTACGTTGATACTGGCGACGGCTATCAATTTCTCTATCCTAACGGCTGGCTGCCGATCGCGGTTTCTAACGGGCCTGATGTGGTGTTCCGCGATTTGATTCAGCAAACCGAGAACGTCAGCGTGGTAATCAGTCCAGTCGCGGAGGGCAAAACTCTGGCGGATTTGGGAACGCCGACGGATGTGGGATACAAGCTCAGCAAAAGTGCGATCGCCCCGAGTGATTCTGGCCGCGAAGCTGAATTAGTCAATGCAGAAGCTCGCGAATCGCGATCGAAAAGCTATTACATTTTAGAATACGCTGTTAAGTTGCCAAACCAAGAACGGCACAACTTAGCGAGTGTAGCCGTCAGCCGCGGCAAACTTTTTACGCTTAACGTTTCCACTACCGAAGAACGCTGGCCCAAGGTAAAAGAAGCTTTTGAGAAAGTTGTTAAATCTTTCTCTGTTTATTAGGGAATTGGGAATTGGCAATTGGGAATTGGGCATGGGGCATTGTTGACTGTTGACTGTTGACTGTTCGCTGTTGACTGTTGACTGTTCGCGGGAAACCTCACCACAGTTAACTGACAACTGACAACTGTCAACAGTCAACTGTCAACTGTCAACTGAACTTCTTAACTTATGAAAATTCCAACTTTTGTATTAGCTTCAGCTTCTCCAGCGCGCCGCCGCCTGCTAGCAAATGCCGGAATTCAAGCTGTGATTTGCCCCAGCGACTTTGATGAAGGGCAAATACAAATGAGGGATGCCAATAAATTAGTGCAGGTGTTAGCAGAGGGAAAAGCTGAGGCTGTAGCTAAGTTTTTACTGGGTAATTCTCACCCGGAAATTCCTAATCCCAAATCTTGTTTGGTTTTGGGATGCGATTCAATTTTGCTCGTAGATGGCGAAATTCACGGCAAACCCAAGGATGCGGAAGAAGCAATCTCGCGCTGGCAGAAAATGCGCGGTAAGGTGGGCGAATTATATACGGGTCATGCTTTAATTGATACTAGATTCGATGACTTTGATCTGGCAAGGGAGCGATCGCTCATTCGCTGTCAAGTTACAAAAGTTCATTTTTCGGAAGTTACCTCGCGCCAAATTGCGGCTTACGTTGCTACTGGGGAACCGCTGCAATGTGCGGGCTGTTTTGCACTCGAAGGTAAAGGCGGTTTTTTTGTGGAAAAAATCGAAGGATGTCACACGAATGTGATCGGTTTGAGCTTACCTCTGCTGCGGCAAATGCTCAGCGAAATGGGATATGATGTGGCGAATTTTTGGCAATCTTAAAAATTTTAGGCTGTGCCATGCCGACTGGTTGAGTTTGTAGTTTGTAGGGTGCGCAATGCGCACCTTACGCATTCAAGTTGGTAATTATCCTAAAGCGATCGAGCTTTCAGACACAGAGGTAAACTGAAGTAGATCCGGCGAAACATCCTTCACCAAACCCAAGATATTGCCGCTGCTAGCTTCCCGAATCACCGTCGCCTTAGTATTTAAAATTCTAAAATCAGCCGTTCGAGGAATTCCCGGAGGAAAAGGGCCACTGCTATCGTAATCTCTGGCATCACCAATTGTTAAAAACCTTTCGCTCAAAACAATATCATTTCGCGTCAATCCAGATGCCAATCCAATTACATCACCTTGAGCGGGATTGTAATCGAGAATAAAATCGGCCGGCACTTCATCTACATCAAAATTGCCGCTAGGAGGCGGTTGAAGCGAACCAATTTCTCCCGAAGTTGCTCCCGATTCTGTGCGGAGGACAAACAAATCTGCGCCTTCTTTTCCCCAAAGCCTATCAATTCCAGCATCACCGATTAGAGTATCGTTTCCACTCTCTCCGACTAAAGCATCATTCCCTTTACCGCCGCGAATAAAGTCATTGCCCGTGCCTCCGTAAGCGTAGTCACTGCCTTGATCTCCGCTGACTAAATCGTTGCCGCATTCTCCGTAAAGTATGTCAAAATCTTCGCCGCCGCGAATAGTATCGCTGCCGCAACCTCCGATTAAAGTATCTATGCCGCTGTTGCCGTTCATCAGTTCCGCAGCACCTGAACCTCTGACAAAATCGTTGCCCGCTAAGGCCCGCAAACCTCCGGGAGTGTTGCCCAGAATTCCATTTGCTAATTGAACTGCGTCGTCATTGGGAGTTAAGTCAAAAAAGTTGGGGTCGCTGCCTGGGTTTGGCAATGGCGCTGTTAGTAATTTGATGTTTGGGGGATCGGCAATAATTGGGTCAGAATTTTCAGCTAATGCTCTAAGTTCTTGGAGATTTGTTTCTAACATCTTAGGTTTCTCCTTTTTTGATTCACTTTGGTGACATTCTGATTTTAACAAATGTTCCAATTAAGAAATCTGCATGAATCTGCGGTTTAAAAAATTAAATTACTGTCAAAATTGCCCGGGGTTATTATGCAACAAGCTTAGCTTATTGACACCAGACGGCCCAAATCCGCAAATATTTTGAACTGTGCACCAATAATTCTGGGGATCGCGTACTCTATTACCCGTCAGCAGTCAGTGTGGGAAAACCCGCAGACTGCAAAATGTCATCACACCTTGAGTAAGGCCAGGAATCGTTAATATGCTAGACACTGCGATCGAATCTATTCAAGCCAGAGAAATCCTCGACTCCCGCGGCCGCCCCACCATTGAAGCTGAAGTTTACCTAGCAAACGGTGTTGTCGGACTCGCCCAAGTCCCCAGCGGCGCGTCTACAGGCTCTTTTGAAGCCCACGAACTCCGCGACGGCGACAAAAGCCGTTATGGCGGCAAAGGAGTCCTAAAAGCCGTCGCTAACGTCGAACACAAAATTGCCCCCGCTTTAGCAAATCTAGATGCGATCGACCAAGCATTGGTAGACAAAACCATGATTGACTTGGACGGTTCCCCCAACAAATCCAACCTCGGCGCAAATGCGATTCTCGGGGTCTCTTTAGCCACAGCAAAGGCGGCCGCCGAGACTTTAGGACTCCCCCTTTACCGCTACTTGGGCGGCCCCTTGGCGAACGTTCTGCCCGTGCCTCTGATGAATGTCATCAACGGGGGCTCTCACGCTAACAATAATGTGGACATTCAAGAATTTATGATTGTCCCTGTGGGTGCGCCATCTTTTAAAGAAGCTTTACGCTGGGGTGCAGAGGTATTTGAATCCCTAAGTAAAGTCTTAAAAGCTGAGGGTTTGCTGACTGGTGTGGGTGATGAAGGGGGTTTTGCACCTAATCTTAAATCCAATCAAGCAGCTTTGGATTTGTTGATTGCAGCTATTGAAAAAGCCGGCTACAAACCGGGTGAACAAGTGGCTTTAGCTTTGGATGTTGCTGCTAGCGAATTTTACAAAGATGGGCAGTACACTTACGACGGTGTGGCTCATTCGCCAGCAGAATTAATCGATTATTTGGATGCTTTAGTGGGGCAATATCCGATCGTTTCGATTGAAGACGGTTTGCACGAAGACGATTGGGACAGTTGGGTAGCGCTGACGCAGAAAATGGGCAGCAGAGTTCAGTTGGTGGGTGACGATTTATTTGTTACCAACCGCACGCGGCTGCAAAAAGGAATTGATTTGAAAGCTAGCAATTCGATTTTGATTAAGCTGAATCAAATTGGTTCTTTGACGGAGACTTTGGAGACGATCGACCTCGGCAAACGGAACAGCTATCGATCGGTCATCAGCCACCGTTCCGGCGAAACTGAAGATACCACAATTGCCGATTTAGCGGTAGCGACTCGCGCCGGTCAAATCAAGACTGGTTCGCTATGCCGCAGCGAACGAGTTGCCAAATACAACCGCTTGCTGCGGATTGAGGACGAATTGGGCGATCGGGCAATTTATGCTGGGTCGATCGGTTTCGGGCCAAAATAACACTCGGTCATCGGTAATCGGCAATCGGGAATTCACCCGACTTGCGGGGCGGGTTCACCAATATCTATGATTCACCTCCCAGATATTGATAAATTCGCCCCGACTAGGCCGATGATTCACTCACCAATTACCAATGACCAATCACCCATTCCTAATTAAGGATAGAAAGCCAATTGAGGCAAACCCAATGTTTCTTCCCAGCCCATCATCAAATTCATGCACTGGATGCCTTGACCGGCTTGACCTTTAATTAAATTGTCGATCGCCGACATCACAATTACTCGGTCAGTCCGCGGATCGACTTCGATGCCGATATAACAAAGATTCGTGCCGCAAGCCCATTTTGTTTGCGGATAAACCCCAGCCGGCAACACTTTTACCCAAGGACAATTGCGGTAAAAAGCGCTAAAAATAGTGATCAAATCTTCCCGAACCAACCCCGGATCGCGCAGAGTTGAGTAAACAGTTGCCAGAATTCCTCGCACCATCGGAATTAGGTGGGGAGTAAATTGAACTTTGATATCTTGTCCGGCTAAGTCGCTGCAAATTTGTTCAATTTCTGGCGTGTGGCGGTGGCGGCCAACGCCGTAAGCGCCCAGAGAACCCTCTGCTTCAGCCAACAAGAGATTAATTTCGGCTTTGCGGCCCCCTCCAGAAGTACCGGATTTGGCGTCGATAATTGCTGTTTCTGGCACGATGAGACCTTGTTTGAGCAAAGGTGCCAGCGCTAATAAACTAGCAGTGACGTAGCAGCCGGCACAGCCTACTAACTGAGCGTTTTTAATGCGATCGCGGTACAATTCTGGCAAACCGTAAACAGCGGTTGCAGCCACTTCAGAGTCTAATCGTTCGCCGCCGTACCAAGCTTTGTAAGTTTCCAGATTTTCAAATCTGTAGTCAGCCGACAAATCCAAGACTTTGCAGCCTTTTGCGATCAGCGTCGGTGCCATTTTGCAAGCCAAACCGTTCGGCAGCGACAGAAACACAACCTCACATTTTGCCGCTATTTTATCTAAGTCGATCGCCTCGACAGTCAAGTCAATGCAGTTAGTCAGATGCGGATAAAGGCTGGAAAAAGGTTTTCCCGCACTGCTATCCCCGCCCAAATAGACTACTTCGGCCGCTGGGTGATCCGCCAGCAGTCGTACAAGTTGCACGCCGCCGTACCCTGAAGCGCCGATAATTCCTACAGGCACACGTCCAACATCTCCCATTTTCCTTTATCCCCTCAGCCGTTGAAGTCAAAAACGCTTGAACTTTTGCTGCATTGTAGTACCAAACGCCAACTTTGGTAGCAAAGAATTGTGTACTTTTATTTGGGAGGTGGATTTTTGTGAATTTTCCGGTGTTTGACCCCGCCCAAAAACGGATACAAAGCCCCGACTCCTTTCCTGGAGAGCCCAAAATTTTAGACCAAAGTTCCACCTTCCAGATTCAAAGCTGCAAGTAAATCTAAAATCTAAAATCTAAAATCTAAAATCGACTGACCGATCGCCAAAAGCCTAAAATTAACAAACGGATGTGCGATCGTGCTATAAAAAATTTACTTTAACCCATCCACAAACCGGAGATTAAAATTTTTCGCTTGAACCTCGAACCTCGAAGCTCAACATCCATCCGTTAAATCTGTTAAATCCCTTAAATCTTGTACACGGCTTCGCGGCCGAACTTTTTATGGGCATAGTTTGTAAAAAACTACCATAAATACGATATGCTAGTTTTACAGCTTCATTCACGCTATGCACACAGTTCGACCTACCGAAATTTGCTAGAAACTTGATAGAAGTTGAAACCCTTACAGAACCTTGAAAAACCAATATGTACGCCAAAACACAAGCCATCCCTGAGACAGTTAAAGTTCAGTCCGATAACGGTACTCTCCGATTGCAGTTCAGTACCAAGTACAATCCCATTTTTGGGGGCAAGCGGAAGCATCAGGGCTTAGGTCTGAAGGACACTCCCGAAAACTGGCAAAAGGCGATCGCTATTGCTTGGAGGATCGAAGGCGATCTACAGCATCCAGACTGGCAGCAGTTGTTTGACCCCAGTTTTGCCAAGTACGGTTTAAAAACCAAGTATGCTGCTGAACTCAAACTGGCAGCACCCATCCCAGAACCTGAACCTGAAATCACAGTAGGGGAGATGTGGGAGGATTACTTGGTGTGGAAACAACCACAACTACAGCCGACTACGTTTGAGCTACTCTATCGAATTAGCTACACTAATCCCATCAAAGGAAAGGTATATGACAAAAAAAATCGTGTTTATCTAATGTTGGATAATCCTTTATGGGATGAACGCTTGGACGGGAAAATAATTGAATGTTTATCGCGGTTCACCTGCTGTGCAGCCACCAAGCGTTCAATTATTTCGGCTCTTTCTGAAGCGTTTTTGCGTTTGCAATCTCAAGAGAAAACAAAACTTAGGGTTAATCCGTTTGCGGGAATTGACTCCTCTACCACACCTAACAAAACAGATAAATATAAGTCAGTCGTTAATGTCGATGGTACGGTTGATTTACGATGGTGGGATAAGTCTGACACTGAAACAGATCCAGAAGAGCGCGACCGTCGGGCTTTCACTAAGGAAGAGCGTGACATCATTATCAAGGCTTTTTATGAATCAGAAAAAGCTAATGTACGACAAGCCGCGCCGCTGGTTGAATTCTTGTTTTTAACGGGTTGTCGTTCTGGCGAAGCGTTTGCGCTTGAATGGAAGGACGTTTTTTTAGGACGAGACAAAGATTGCATCAGGTTTAGTAAGTCTTACAACGGGCGATTAAAGAATACTCAGGTTCCAAAAACGGGGGAGACTAGGATTTTTAAGATCTATCCCAAGCTTGAAAATTTGTTATCGAAAATTAAACCTGTAGACGCTAAGCCTACTGATTTAATTTTCAAACAACAAAATAGCAAAACTTGGTATATTGGTCATTTTGCTAAGTTGTGGAATACATACGAACTAAAATGCTCTCAAAAAACGTACACGTACCCAGGTGTAGTTACTCAACTGGTAGAAGAAGGTAAGATTAGTGTCTATCTCTCCCCGTACCATACCCGGCATACCTTTATCACTCTAATGGCACAAGCTGGTACAGATTTACTGCTACTAGCTGCCGCGTGCGGTAATAGTGTTGACGTGATTCAAAGACACTACTTGGGCATCAATACTGAAGCACGCTTTCCTGATATCTAATTCCCACACTCACCCTACCGACCGCCCCCTAAAAAGGGCGGTTTTTTATTGGCGATCGCTCCGGCACGGAAGCAGAAAACTTTCAGTCACGTCGTGTGCATAGTGTGAAAGAAGTAGGGAAGTGTCTCTTAGTATCTGTGTCTATTTTCTGGCTTAGCCGCCTAACACGGGCGGCTATCTGTGAAAATGAAGGTAAATAGCCTAAATAGTATTTGTTCGTTTTTGTATAAGAGAAAATATTTCTCAACCCTATAGGTTTGGCAGCACAAATATGCGAAATTATGACCCCTTAGCAGCCGACCTGTAAAATCCCGTTTCACTATCTCAGCAAGTAAGTCTATTTTCTGGCTTAGCCACCTAAGATAGGCGGCTATTCCTAAAAATAGACTAGAGAGAGCAAGTGTAAACCTCAAGTATTTCGAGGTCAAAGTAAAAATACTCAAATCAAAAAAACCTAGGCAACTAAACCTAGGTCTTCTATTACTTACAGGACTTGCTCGCGTAAATTACTCGCGTAAACAAACATCGGATATTCTGTCAACCCAAGTATCCTTTTTCATATAAAAATCACCTCGCGGGGGCGGGAACTCCCCATCATAGGCAAACAGGCTCGACCAAGTTTTGAGGCAGTCTTGCTGTCCAAAATGTTGGACATAGGGATACAAATTGAGTTCTTTTGCTTTTACCAGGCACTCAACCAATTCTCGATCGCTTATCCGATCGCAGTGAATCGCGCGGTAACGATAGCAGGTTTTTTCCCAGTCAGCAGATGTGGTTTCACTCAACTCTTCACTCACCGCATAATTCCATAGTGCATCAACGGTTGCCACTACGGTAGGGGTAGCAGGTAGGAACAGGCACATTTTTAAAACCGCTTGCGGGGGCAGCAAAATGAGTTCGTTCGCAGTCAATGGTGTACCTAGTTGCTTGCAAGCATCCTCTATAGCCTTATCGCGCAATAATACCAGTAACCCGCTCTCGAATAATTCCTTTAGGTAACTGGGAACTCCACTAATTACAGTTTTGATTTTTTTTGCTTTTAAGCCGTAATAACCCGCCACATCATTTACCGACATTACGGGTAAATCGAAATATTTGCCCCACTGGTGTCTGGGTATTGGTTCGCGAGACGTTTCGAGTTGACGGGCTACCGTTGCGTCGTAAAGTATCTCAAGTGCCTTGTCATGGGTGATGCCGTCAAATGTATGGATACGCGCCAACTGTGAAGTAAAAAGCGATTCGCGCGTTAAGAATTGCGGCTGTACATTGCCGGAGGCGTTCTGACAGTCATAATAAATGTGCCTCAATCGTTGTTACGTAACGTTTGGGGAAGTCGTAGTTAGCTCGGTGTCAGAAACCTTGCTGGCTACGCAGAAATCTTCCTTGCATCTACGACGATCGCAGCAAAAGCCACTTCAAGTCAAGCCGCAAATTCGGGCAAATACCTTCATTTTGAGAAATAGCCGCCTAACTTAGGCGGCTAAGCTCAGAAATACACTCAAATACTCTTAAATAGTCTGTTTTACTAGGAACAGAAATAAAGCCCCCTTTTAAGGGGCGCAGCTTCCTAATTCCCTTTTTGGGGTTTACCCCTCAATCATCTCCAAAAGTGCCTCTACATCAGCAAGCGAGGCTGTCGATTTCTTCCTTTTAGCCTTCAACTGGTTAAGCAGGTTGGCTGCCTCTGGCAGTTCACTTTGCACCCGCAGGTTGCCTAACTCGTTCTGCAACCGTTCAACCTCATCCTTCAACCTATTCACTTCATCACTTGAATCGCGTGTGTCAGGGGATGAACTTGAACTCGCTTCTATTTCAGAATTAATATTCTTCACTGTGTCGTGCGGTTCAATACCTTTACCGAGCTGTCGAGCGTATTCGAGGGTTGCGTCAGCTAGGACTATCGGCACTCGAATGGTGCGGGTAGCACCCGATTGCCAAGGTGAGGAAAACTGAGTTTTCTTGATTGAGTCGATGTGTCCGGTTGGGTTTAGCATAGTAGTAGGTAAGGTTTATCGCCTGTGTCAGGCGCTTAAACTGCTAGAGCAGTACCGGCTTGAGATTGTCGAACCACGTGACACAGGGTTTTGTTACTTCCTCACTAGGTAACGCTACTAGGGATAGCGGGGGCTTTTTTTTGCCTACAGGTTAGCATTCTCCAGCTTAGCCGCCTACAGTTGGCGGCTATTTGTAAAAAAGCAAGGTAGGACAGACAAGGTAGGGGTAAGCTAGAAGATTGATAGAAGAGTTCGCTTGTAAGCGAGTATCAGGTAAGGGACACTGGGACAAGCAAACAGATCGCAGCAAGGGTCAAAAACCCCCTAAAATGGCTGTTTTGCTAGAGTGCTGATAGAAATTACACAGTTAGACCATGAAAGTATTGATAAATGGTAAATAGATGATAGTTGTAGAAAACGTATCAAAACAGTTTGGCAGTTTCCAAGCACTCGATCGAGTCAGCTTAGAAATTGAATCCGGTTCCCTAGTCGCATTGCTGGGCCCGTCTGGTTCCGGCAAGTCTACACTGCTGCGGCTGATTGCCGGTTTAGAAATGCCCGACTCCGGAAAAATCTGGCTTACAGGCCAAGATGCGACCAATACTAGCGTCCAAGACCGCAAAATTGGGTTCGTGTTTCAGCACTACGCGCTATTCAAGCACATGACAGTGCGAAAAAACATCGCTTTCGGCATGGAAATTCAGAAAACACCGCCCGCGAAAGTCAAATCGCGAGTAGAAGAATTGTTGAATTTAGTGCAATTGGGAGGATTGGGCGATAGATACCCGTCGCAACTTTCAGGAGGCCAGCGACAGCGGGTGGCCCTCGCCAGAGCCCTGGCTGTGGAACCGAAAGTTTTACTGCTAGACGAACCTTTTGGAGCTCTCGATGCCAAAGTTCGCAAAGACTTGCGTGCTTGGTTGCGGCGACTGCACGACGAAGTACACGTTACCACAGTCTTTGTGACCCACGATCAAGAAGAAGCGATGGAAGTTGCCGATCGCATTACAGTAATGAATAAAGGTAAAATCGAACAAGTAGGAACACCGGCAGAAATTTACGACCATCCAGCTAGTGCTTTTGTCATGAGTTTTATCGGCCCCGTCAATGTCTTGCCCAGCAGTTCGAGGATGTTTCAAGACAACGGCTTTGACTCAGCCAACCCGGAGATTTTCTTGCGCCCTCACGACGTAGTAATTGAAACTACAGAAAATAGTGCAACAGTGCCTGCAAGAATCAGTCGCTTGATTCATTTGGGATGGGAAATTCAGGTAGAATTAACCTTAGATGACGGTCAAGTAGTAAACGCTAATTTGACAAGAGAAAAGTTTGACTTATTGCAGTTAGAACCTCAGCAAAAAGTGTTCGTTAAGCCAAAAGATGCCAAGTCCTTTCCACTTTTTTATTCTATCTGATACCAATTCTTAAAAAAAGACCTAAATTGAGATTGGATACGAAATTTGAAGGGACGCGGCTTCATGCCGTGTCCCTAATCTTTTATACTGACAACTGTCGGCTGACTACTGCGCGCTGAGTTAGTCTTTGATTTTACCAACAGCCTTTTTGACTTGTTGCTCAAAGGATGTAGCGCTTGTGTTAGAAGGATTTTTCATTTTATCAATGTCAGCGTCTCCCTGAACTTCGTTAGGCCCTTTGCTCGCTTTTTCTTGAGTTTCTTCTAAGGACATTGGTTTTTTCAGTACAACTTCTTGAGATTCTTTTTCAATACCCAAAAGTTGGTCTTCACCTTTGGTGGGGCTGCTGGTAACGGCAAAAGCCGGGAAAGCATTAGAAACAAACATCAAGGCACAAAAACAAACAGCTATTAAAGTGCGAACTAAACGCTTGGCAGGGAAGTCAAAGCTGATAAAAGACATACAAAATTTCTCCGTTTTTAGAAGTTTTGATCGGTAAGATTGTTAACAGGCTGAAGCTCACTCAAATTCTGCACAATCTTTAACTCAAGTTTGAGAAAAGCAACCGTTGCTTTCTTTCAAATTGAACTAATATATAATATGTAGCTGAAAAAGCTGGTATTTGAAATCCTTCTCAGGGAATATTTCTAGATGACTGGCGTTGGTCGCCCCAAGACCTTGATGTAGAAGGCACTTGTGTAGAATCAAAAAAATTCTACCTAAGGGCCTTCGGGTGGGCCTCACATAGCGGTATCAATGTGACTGACGAGTTTTTTCGTGGGGTGGGGGCGGATTGATTTAGCCTGTTTGCACTGTGAGAGGGCGCTTGAGTGAACCCGCAGAGCGGTTTGTGGAAAATGTTGCAAGATATGATATGTGCCCGACTATCCACTGACTAATGACTAATGACTAATGACTAATGGCTGCTGCTGTCGCACGGGAACTTGATATTTTGCTAGATAAGTCTTAATTTCACCGACGCTAAGTTGCCCGTAATGCAGCAGGGAAGCCAGGAGTGCGGCTTCTGCTTTGCCGTCAGTCACCGCTTCGTAGATGTGGTGACAGTTGCCGGCACCGCCGGAAGCAATGACGGGAATTTCGACAATTTCGGCGATGCTGCGGGTTAATTCCAAGTCGTAACCGGCTTGAGTGCCGTCAGAGTCCATGCTTGTCACCAGAATTTCGCCGGCACCGCGCTGTTCGGCTTCCTTGGCCCAGGCGATGGCATCTTTGCCGGTATTTTCTCGCCCTCCGCGCACGTACACGTCCCAACCGGGATGATCTGCGTCTTGCCGTTTGCGGGCGTCGATCGCGATGACAATGCACTGATTGCCAAATCGATCGCTCGCTTTGTCAATTAAACTCGGATCGCGTACTGCTGCAGAATTAATGCTGACCTTATCTGCCCCCGCCCTCAACAACCTTTTAATGCTGTCTAAGGATTGGATGCCGCCGCCCACCGTCAAAGGGATAAATACTCGATCGGCCGTGCGGTACACCACATCAATAATAATGTCCCGGTCTTCGTGAGTCGCGGTAATGTCCAGAAACACCAACTCGTCAGCACCGGCATCGTTGTATACCTGAGCCATTTCTACCGGATCGCCAGCATCAGTCAGGTTGACAAAATTGACACCTTTGACCACGCGGCCGGCTTTCACATCCAGACAAGGCAAAATTCTTTTCGACAACATAAAATTCTCGTGTTTCTAATTTATTGACCGCCGCAGCGAGGAAAAGGCTTTGTTGATGTCTTCAAAAACATGAAGTTAAGCAACAAATCTTAAAGATACCTTGTGTTTAACAACTCTCTGTCTGATCCGGAGAGCCATTTTCCAGTTTTTTGGGGCCCTGCAGCATAAATAAAACTTGGCTCTGGGTGCGCTAGGCGACATTAGGTAGAATATTGGGTGGATAGTTATATTTTCCGCAACAAGCAGCAAATTTAACTCCCCAGATACATCTTTGGGGTGAAAAATATGACAATTTCGCCTATGATCGAACCATAACTACCTTCGCTGGCGATCGAATTGTGGTTCGGCAATCCTGTACGGTTTGGTGCATCGACGATCGACTAAACAATTTTTAGATTTGAGAACAGCCGATTTGAGGTTTTTTAGCAGCAATCTCAGTTATAAGCCGCGCGGTAAAGTTAAAATTTAAAGTTTAAAACCTCAAATCGGTTGACTTGATGTCGTTTTTAGGGCTGTGGTGACTTTGCAAGCCAATCCACATTTGGTACTTCGTACAGAGAAAAGCGGCAATCGCTACTTGCCGCTCTCCGGCAGCAATTGCTGGACAGTAGGGCGGAGCGATGACAATAATTTTGTACTGACCGATCGCTGGATTTCCCGTAATCACGCGATGTTACAGCAAATGGAGACAGGAGAGTTCTATCTGATCGACTTGGGAAGCCGCAACGGGTCCTTTGTCAACGGGCGGCGCGTCAGTATTCCTGTCACTCTCAGAAATGGCGATCGGATTATTTTCGGTCAAACCGAATTGGACTTCTACAACCCAACCGCCGGCTACCGGCACGATCCCATACACGACACAGACTCTGAAGATTTTACGGCGACTTTGACCGTGCGCAGCCTGATTAGCGTCATGGTAATGGACATCCGAGACTTTACAGTTTTGACTAGGCAGCTAGACGAAACCCTACTTTCAGAAGTGATCGGCAATTGGTTCCGCAAAGCAGGACAGATAATTCGCGAACACGGCAGTTGGGTGGACAAATACATCGGCGATGCGATCATGGCCGTCTGGTTCCATAAAACCAGCGGTGTCAGCAGCGAGGAAATGATGCGGATTTGCCAAGCTTTGAGCGAACTGCACAAGGCAACAGACGAACTCAGCAGCCGTTACCCCTTGCCTTTTCCTTTGCGAGTCGGGGCCGGAATCAATACTGGTTATGCCATGGTGGGAAATTCTGGCAGCAGCGACCGATCGGACTACACTGCCTTGGGAGATACTGTAAACGCAGCATTTCGCCTGGAGTCTTGCACTAAGCAAATCGGCAAGGATATTGCCGTGGGAGAAACAACCTACAAATACCTGACGGAATTGGGGGCCCAAGGCGCTTTCGAGCAGCACACCGTTGCTTTGAAGGGTTACGACACTCCCAGCGTGATTTACGGCGGTACTTATGGTGACTTGAACGCTTTTCTCAAAACCACAGGAAAGAGTTCTCGATAGCTAGATAATTCGGTGCGGGGCAAAAAATTAACCCTTAAAAATGGAAGTCGCTGTTTTTAATTGGGAACGCCTTTGATAAACTTGCCTGCGATGCCTAGACTTCGACTGATATCATATATCGTCCGTGGTGTCAAGGTCTAAATGTAAAGTTTATAACAGCCCTCTAGCTGTTGCGGATTTATCTGCAAAACTGCATAAGCAAAATGGTAGTCTCTACATAAATGCTGTGTATGAAATTGGGAGACAAAACTTCATGAAACGATTGGGTCGTCTATTGGCAGTATTGGGCTTAGTGCTGGGCTGCTTTGCATGGGCTGGAAACCAAAGCGCGATCGCGGCGACCTTGAGCCGTATCGTCTTGCCATCATCCTCGCTCATAGCCGTTGAAGTAGCCCCTAGAACCAATCGCGCCGATGACAAGCTTGCCACAGAATACGGCAAAAAACTTGATTTGAACAACAGCGCGGTTCGGGACTTTCGGGAATTTCGAGGCTTGTATCCCACTTTAGCTCGACTAATTATTAAGAATGCTCCTTACGAAAATGTTGAGGACGTACTCAATATTTCAGACTTGACGGAAGCTCAAAAAAAGGTGCTGCAAGCTAACATGGACAAATTCACCGTAACTGAGGTCGAATCAGTCTTTATTGAAGGAGACAACAGGTTGAATAATGGTCTCTACGACTAGGTAGCAGCGGGCCTCATTTGAAGGCATTCGGCATTTGGCAGAAGGCACTCGGCATAAAGAAAAATTTTTTTTCTACAGGCTGATGACTTCTGCCTTTAATTTCTGGAGACTTACTTTCAACCACCATGCGGCAAAAACCGACCAAAATTCGCTAGATTGAAATAAGCGCGTTCCCCACATTCATCTGTAGACTCAATTCTCAAACCTAAAATCTAAAACCTAAAATCTAAAATCCCTCCACGGACAATAGTTCAAGTCCCCAGATTCATCTGTAGACTAAAATCTAAAACCTAAAATCTAAAATCTAAAATCTAAAATCTAAAATTGACTGGCTGCAGACTTATGACTGACAAATTTGACGTATTGGTGATAGGTGCTGGCGCGGCCGGGTTGTACACCGCACTTTGCCTCCCAGAACATTTGCAGGTGGGCTTGATCAATAAAAATACCCTACCTGTTTCTGCAAGCGATTGGGCTCAAGGAGGGATTGCCGCGGCGATCGCCCCTGAAGATTCGGCAGCGCTGCACGTTCAGGATACACTGGCTGCCGGAGCCGGTCTTTGCGATTTGGAGGCGGTGAAATTTTTAGTAGAGGAAGCTTCAGCCTGCATTGACTCCCTGGTGAAAATGGGCGTTGCATTCGATCGCACCGGCCCCGATTTAGCCCTCACCCTAGAAGCCGCCCACTCCCGCCGCCGAGTTCTCCACGCCGCCGACACTACGGGCAAAGCCGTGATCGCTACGCTGACAGCCAAAGTATTGAGCCGCAAAAACATTGAACTCGTATCCCCTGCCTTTGCTTTGAGTCTGTGGCTAGACGAAACCGGGCGCTGTCATGGGATTAGCTCGATTTGCGGCTCACAAGTCAAGTGGCTGCGGGCTAGCGCCGTAGTGCTGGCGACAGGCGGCGGCGGACAGGTTTTTGCTCGCACGACCAACCCGTCGGTAAGTACCGGGGACGGGGTGGCAATTGCGTGGCGCGCCGGGGCGCTGCTGCGAGATTTAGAATTTGTGCAGTTTCACCCGACAGCCCTCAGCAAAGCGGGCGCGCCTCGGTTTCTCATTAGCGAGGCGGTGCGGGGAGAAGGAGCTCATTTGGTTGACAGTAAGGGATATCGCTTTGCTTTTGACTCTCACCCCAGCGGGGAACTCGCCCCTCGGGATGTTGTCAGCCGCGCTATTTTCCGCCACTTGCAGAAGACGGGGGAACCTCACGTTTGGCTGGATTTGCGGCCGATTGCGGTCGATCGACTGCGCTACAGGTTTCCGAATATTATTCAAGTGTGCGCTGATTGGGGAATTGATATTTTTTCCGAACCGGTGCCGGTGACGCCCGCCGCCCATTACTGGATGGGAGGGATTGTGGCTGACAAGTTCAACCAAACTTCGATTCCGGGTTTGTACGCGGTGGGAGAAACTGCGAGCACGGGGGTACACGGCGCTAATCGGTTGGCGAGCAATTCGCTGCTGGAATGTCTGGTTTTTGGGGCGCAGATGGGACTTTTGCAGGTAGAAAGTGAAAGGCCCAAGGCACTCACAGATGAGTTAGATGCAGGGGCAATCTTAGAAAAATCGATTTGTCCGAAGGACATTGAGGCGATCGAAAATTTGCGGGTCGAATTGCCGAACTTGGTGTGGCAGAGTGCGGGAATTTGCCGGGGACAGCGGGACTTGGAAAGTGCGATCGTCCAAGTTGAGATTTGGCGGCAAGAATTTGCGTCTTTGCCTTTGAGTCAAGCGCTGGATGATTTACTGCCCGGACAAATTATTGATTTTTCCGATGCTGATGCGGAGAATAGCTCGATTTTGCGAAATTGGGGGGAACTGGCAAATTTATTGGATATCGGCTACTTAATTCTCAAAAGTGCTGCGTTTCGGACTGAAAGTCGCGGGGGTCACTACCGGGTGGACTATCCCCTCACAGATCCGGATTGGTGCGCGCACACTTTAATTCGCCACTGCCATTGGTACAAATCTGCGGCTCTATCTAGGCGAATAGAAGATTGAAAAATTGGGGTCAGCGCGTCCCCGTACCCTCACTTTTGGGGCTCCCGTTCGGGGGTGGTTCGTATTGTTGGGGATTGGCCAAGCGAGAGGTTGGTGCAACTACCCAAACTCTGGGGGTCGAGCGGTCTTTTGTTAAGTTGCTGTTTGAGTTGCGGGCCACTCCAGCCGCATTTGCAGTGCCGACTGTATTCACTTGCAAACAGGCAGCCAGGGTTGCCGTTGTTGTAAGCTGAATCAAAGTACGCATAGTATTCATAGTCTTCTTCAAATCACCGCAGTAGATGCACATCCTTACGACCTATTATATCTATCAATTTCCGTACTTCCACGGATATCTTTACATTTCCTTTAATTAACTTTCGTCAGTTTACATAAAATCTTTAAAATCAAGGCTTTTGGGCGTTTAATTTGGTTTTCTGTCTCAGGTTATGATTTTTTCAAAATTTTGGAACCTTGAGAGGAGACGGCGACTTGCTGTAACAAGTTTCATATTGGTGTAACTCTATCTAATGACAGATGACAGATTATACGACTTAATGTTCGAGATTTCAATTATTCGGACATTTTTTTGAACGGTTTCAAAAACCTTACAGGGCTTAGGGTTTCAGGAGCGAGCTATTTTTCAAAGTTAGCTGCACATCAGACACCTGAAAATAATATTCCTCCCTGGGCCGGAGCGGGGTTAGAGGTCTAAAACTTGCTCAAATTTTGTCCTAAGTAGTGAGATTTTAGATTAAAGAATTGAATAATTGGGAATGACTTATTAAGCTCGTGATTTGGAGCTTACGCACAGTTGTATTATTTTTTTACGGCTATTAATTAATAAAATTGATATTGATTTTTCCCGCGTTCCTTAGCACGATACATCGCAGCATCGGCATTCTTGACTAAAATCTCTGGATCTTGACCGTCACAGGGATACAAACTAATGCCAATACTTGTAGTTACAGAAACTTTATGTTCTTCTAAAATAAAAGGCTGTATGATGGCAGCGCAAATTTTTTCAGCTACTTTCGCAGCTTCCTCGCGACCGGGAATTGCGGGGAGAATGACTGTGAATTCGTCGCCGCCCAACCGCGAGATAGTATCGCTGCCGCGCAGGCATTTTTTGAGCCGACTGGCAACTGTTTTTAAGAGCAAATCGCCCACATTGTGTCCGAGAGTGTCGTTGATTGACTTAAATCCATCTAAATCTAAAAAGAGTAAAGCTACCAATTCCTGATTTGTGGAGGCTATTTCTAGAGACTTATGCAAGGATTCGTAGAACATTTGGCGGTTGGGCAAGCCGGTAAGAGCATCGTGATAAGCTTGGTGGCTGAGTTCAGCATTTTGTTGCTGTAGAGCATCTTCTCGGCGCTTGCGCTCGGTAATATCTCGGATCGCTCCGACTAAAAATAGGTTGCCAGCAGCATCTTTGTGGAGGGATCTTTTGGTCGCAATTAAATGGGTAATTCCGTGAGCGTTGGTAAAATATTCTTCGTTTTCTCGCGGCTGGTGAGTTTGCAATACTAATTCGTCTTGCTGCCAAAATATATCGGCTTCGGCTTGGGGAAATAAATCGTAATCTGTTCGGCAAGTTAAAATTTCCAAAGGATAGCCAATAAACCGACAATATGCCTGATTCAAAACAACCCAGCGGTGATTTCGATCCTTGACAAAAATGGGGTCGGGAATGGTATCGATTAGCCATTGTAAAAATTCTTTAGACCGTTTTAATTCTTCTTGCAAATGAGCCAGATAACCGACAACTGCGGCACCAGAACCCAAAAGACTGAGGATTGGAGGAATTAACGGGAGCCACCAACCGGCTAAAAAGGCAAAGTATAAACTGGCACTCAGACCGAGACAAATACTTGATAAACAGCAAGCCGATCGACCGAGCGATCGCAAATTCCAACTCACATTTGCTCCCGCCCAAGACCAAAGTAAAATCCACAGCAATTCCGCAGCCTCTGGCCAGACATTGATACCCCCGCGTCCGTCTAGGGCAGCACTCAAAATTTGGCTCAAGAAATGAGCCTGAAGCTCGACTCCCGGTATTTGCTGGGGAGGAGCAAACAAACCGGAACTGTATGAATTTTGGTAAAAGTCTTTGAGGCTGGGGGCATTTGAGCCGATCAAGACAGCGCGCGACCGCACAAAATCAGCGGGTACTTTGCCCGAAAGCACGTCGCTCATCGATGCAGTGCGAAAACTGCCTCGCGGGCCGCGCAGGTTGGTCAAAATTTGATAGCCGCGGCTGTCCGATCGAACATAGGCACCGTCATTCGGTTGAAAAGGTCGAAAAACCCCCTTGCCTAACTGCAAGTATTTGGGATAGCCTTTTGATGGTTTAGGGGAAATTTTTTCGCTTTTGAGGTAAAGCAAAGCCAGTCTGAGAGCGAAACTTTGATGAGTTTTGCCGTCTTCTGGCCAAGCGTAGAGCAAAGTTCGGCGCACTTTTCCATCAGCGTCTATGACAACATTGTTGAAACCGATTCGATCGAGCTTGTCCAGTACCGGAGGCGGTCGAACTCCGAAGCGGGTTTCGTCTGGCATCAACTCAATGCCGATTAAGTTGGGAATAGTTTTAAACGTTTTGAGCAATTCGGCGTTACCCGGTAGAGTTGGCAGATCTCGGTAAACGTCGAGGCCGATCGCCCGCGGCTTGCCAGCGTGCAATTTTTGCAGCAATTGGGCCAATACAGCATCCGAAATTGGGTAGCCGTATTTTTGCAAGTCAGCTTCCTTAATTTCTACAATGGCGATGCGCGAGTCAATTGGTTCGGTCGGCCGCCAGCGCACAAAGTGGTCGAAAGCAGCCCATTCCCACACCTGAAAAAATCCGAACCAGCGCATTACAATCACCGTACCGGCAACGGCACTTGCAGTAATCAATACTCGGCGTTCTCGATCGACCCATTTTTTGAAATTTTTTAGCATATTTTGGGATTTTGCCTCGCCCTTCGAGCTTCTAAGCTACTACCACACATAGCTTTTACATCTCGGGGCGATCTGCTCAGTCGATTTGAGATTTTAGATGTTAGATTTTAGATTATCCAATTTTTTGGTTTTTCGGTTCGGGCGAGTCGATTTGAGATTTTAGATTATCCAATTTTTTGGTTTTTCGGTTCGGGCGAGTCGATTTGAGATTTTTTGATTTTTCGGTACGATCGGGCTTCAACACCAGAAACAGGGGTTGTCAACCAAAATATGTCATTTTTCAAATATGTCTGGAAGCATAAACCAGGTTTCTTGAGTATTTGTGTATAGCAGAAGGAACAAGAAAGAAGGAAGAAGAAAGAATAAAGACCGAAGTTACTATCGACCGCAATGGTTTCACCAATTAATAACTTTCTCAACGTCTGGTGCGGTTGCTATAGAGATGCTTGGGTAGATGAGGTACGCAATCAAACTTAAAAAGCTTAGCAACAAGGGTTTCGGCGTATTATATTTTTTTGTTCACCGCTATCTACCTAGTTTTTACTAATTTTTTATTAATTCTAGTTGGGAGATTTTAGATTGATTTATCGGCACGAAAAAACGCTAAAATCCTTTAAAACTCAGGAAATTTCGTGCCAATCAATCTAAAATTTGCCATCTAAAATCTCAAACTTTTCTGTCAGTTTTGAAAGTTGCGCGGGCCGGTGTAACCCGATAACTCAGCGAGTTTCTCCAAAGATTGCGTCCCAGAATAAAACTGACCTTTAATCTCCCAAGTCGGGAAACCCTTAACATTCGCAGCAGCAGCTTGGCAAATTTCAGCGCGGGAATTTTGCCCCCGGGGATCGCATTCAAAATAATCAATTATTTTGGCTGCTTCTTTGCCGAACAGCATTTTTTGGTCGTGGCAGTGGGGACACCAGTAAGCGCCGTACTCTTTAGCGCCGATTTCTCGGAGGTGGCGGGCCAAAGCAAGTTGTGCCGGGCCGGAGGTTGTAGTGACGGCAGGGGCTACAATTCCGGGGGTAGAGACAGAAGCAGCAGGCGATCGCACGCTGTTGTAGAGTCCCAAAGCGCCGATCGAACTCACCATTGCCACCAAAATGCCTGTAAACAACAACTGTCCGATATCTTCCCACTCGCGCCCGACTAGCACCAGCACAAACAGCGACAGCGACAATACGGCGGAACTGATGCAATAAATGCACAGTTCCTTAATTTCAAAAGCCATCAAATACATCAAATAGCTGCTGAAAATTATCATCGCAGCGGTGATGATAAATAGCGCTTGCCAAGTTTTGTTTTCTAGTTGAGAGTGCAGTCCTTTATTGGTGTTGGGATTGACGGCTTTGGGGGCCAATGCCAGGATTGCTATGCTCAGGTAAGCCAGACAGCCTAACAAACTTAAAGGCACTGTGCCGCTTACTGTAGCGTAGGGACTGTTGAGAACTTTGTCGCAGCCGCTGGTGGGACAAATGACTGAGCCTGTCGTGAATTTAGCGATCGTGAGATAGGCCGTTTCTAGGACGCCGATGGCTGCGATCGCTGCCATCACAGTCCTAGACCAGCGATGAATCCAAGGGGTTGAACGTCGGCGAATCATTTTTTGAGTTGGTAAATGGTAATTGGGAAGTGGGACGTTGAAGGAATAAGAAAGTTCGGCAACGAGGAATGTACGGGATTTAACGGATTTAAGGAATGAATTTTAAGGAAAGAAGTCAGAAGTCAGAAGTCAGAATAAACAACAGCTATCCCTGACTTCCGTGTCGTCAATCAAGGGAATTGGGAATTGGGAATTGGGAATTGGGAATTGATAATTGGTGCTTTTTTTCAGTGTTAGCTCTTAGTTTTCAGCTATTACTCGTTACCGATTACCAATTACCGATTACCGATTACCCATTCCCATTTTACGTTTTATTTGTGACTTTGCCCGGTTCCTGTGTTGACCCTCTGGAGCCATTAGCGTCTCTGTTTTCCTGTTCGCGCTCTTTCTGTGACAAGCTGCGACGGGCGGCTTCTACAAACTGACTGACGCGGATCGGATCGATCGGTTGATCGATGCGGCCGTTTCGCTTCAGGGAGCTCGATACAATCACACCGTCAGCGGCCTGCATCAGGGTGGAAATATTTTCCCACGACGCGCCGCTGCCGATGAAAACAGGAATTCCCGCCGCTGCTGCACTCGCAAGTTCTAAGTCTTCGAGATTTGGAGGGCTGCCGGTTGTCCAGCCGGAAAGGATCACCGCGTCGGCTAAAGCCCGCCCGATCGTCTCAGAGACTGCTGTGGTCAAGTTGGGGCTGCCTAGGGGTCGCCCGTGCTTGACTAACACGTCTGCTAATATTTTGACATCGCTGCCCAATTCCCGACGGTAGCGCAGTAGCTGGTGAGCTTGGCCTTCAATTAAGCCTTGGTCTGTAGCCATGATGCCGTTGAGGACGTTGACGCGGATGAATTGGGCACCCGTGCAGGAGGCGATGGCGATCGCGCTGTGGGCGTCGTTTCGCAGCACGTTAACGCCGATCGGCAGCGTCACCAGATTTGTTAGCCTCTCGACTACCAGAGTCATCGCACTTACCACAGCCGGATCTACGGTGTCTTTGGCAAAGGGGGCGTCGAAAAAGTTCTCGACTATGATACCGTTTGCGCCGCCAGAAGCCAGCGCTGTAGCCTCTTGCTCGGCTCTTCCGATAATAGCTTTGAGGTTCCCCCCCCAGCGGGGAGAAGTTGGCAAAGGCTGTAAATGTACGACACCGATTATGGGATTCGGCGTTTTGAATATTTGTTTTAAGTCCACGGATTTTCCTGAAACCACCAAGTTCACTGACGGCTGACGGCGGATGAGTCACGGTATATTCTAGAATTCTATAGCAAATATGCTGAGAACCCCGTGTCTTTAGACCGGGGATGAAAGCTAGAGGCAGGCTTTAGCCTGCAAGTTACCTTCCATTGCTTTGCTTGTCGTTGACTTTACAAAATGCTACTCTATTTTGTAGAGCCAGGGAAAACGAGCAATGTTAAACCTTAGTTACGAGTACAAATTGAAGCCAACCCCAGAGCAAGCTCAAGAAATTGAGCGGGTTCTAACGGTTTGTCGCAAGGTTTGGAACTACGCTTTGCGGGAACGCAAGGACTGGATCAACTCTCGTAAATGTGCGGTCAATGCTTGCTCGATTTCTAAGGAATACATCATTCCGCTTGATGCAGCTTACCCAAATTATTTCCAGCAAAGCAAATCATTGACAGAAGCAAAAGAGCAAATCCCAGAGCTAAAAACTGTGAACGCTCAAGTACTCCAACAAATCTTAAGACGACTGGAGACAGCTTTTGTGGATATGCAGCGCAAAGGAATGGGTTTCCCAAGGTTTAAAAACCCGTATCGGATGAGGTCGTTTGTATTCCCCCAAATGCTTAAAAATTGCATCCAAGGGAATTCGATTAAGCTTCCCCAACTGGGTCAAGTGGAGTTCATTAAGTCTAGGGAGATACCAGACGGATTTGTAATCAAGCAAGCTCGGATAGTTCGCAAGGCTTCAGGGTATTTTGTCGTGATGTCACTGAGGTGTGATGTTAACGTCCCCGACCCTGTAGCATCGGGAAATCCAATAGGGATCGATCTTGGTTTGGATCAATTCTTGGCAACATCTGATGGTGAAGTAGTTAAACGTCCCAAGTTTTTGAAGACCAAACATCGCAAGCTGAAATTGCTGCAACGTCGGTTAAAGAACAAGAAAAAAGGGTCTAACAACCGCCACAAGCTAAACAGAAAGATAGCTAGACATCATCAGCATATTGCCGACACCCGCAAAGATTGGCATTTTAAGCAAGCTAATCATATTTGTGACCGGGCCCAAATGGTATTCGTCGAAGATATCGATTTCAGGGTTTGGGCTAAAGGGATGTTTTGCAAGCATACGCTAGATGCTGGGTTTGCCCAATTCGTGTCAATACTGCAATGGGTTTGCTGGAAACGAGGCGTATATTTTGGCAAGGTTAATAAAGATTACACCTCGCAGGTATGCCCTCAATGCGATACGCACACAGGTAAAAAGGAGCTTAAAGAAAGACTCCACCAATGCCCTGAGTGTGGTTACACGACGCATAGAGACGTAGCAGCAGCTCAAGTTATCCGCAATCGCGGATTGTCTGAGGAGGGACGCTTCTTGGACATTAAAGAAAATGCTTGTGGAGACGGTCTGACGGGGACTGGCAACGGTCTAGTTAAGAGTCGCGGAAGCAAGAAGAAGAAAGCTTGAGGGTGTGGCCCCGGCCCACCCTCAAGCAGCCTTTAAGAATCCCCGCGCTGGTCTGCGGGGGAGTACGTCAACGAGGTTAAGTGGTGAAAGTTGTTCTCATAATTTTGGCTGTCACCTCCGGATTGTGGGCAGCAATCGAAGTGCTGCTGCGGGTGCTGCTGGGTTTTGGCAATCCCTTGATTTACATTGCCGATGCCGAGTGCGGCTATTTGTTGGCACCAAACCAGAGGGTGCGCCGCTTGGGCAACCGGATTGAGATTAACGAGTATTCGATGCGTACCGGAGCTATCGCCCCGATACCCCCTCCAGAAACTCTGCGTGTCTTGCTGTTGGGAGATTCTGTCGCCAACGGCGGTTGGTGGACACATCAGACCAATACGATCTCGGAAATTATGACTCGGCAGTTGAGATTGCAAGTACAGAATCTGGCGAGCGATGCACAATTAGCTTCAAAAGTCAACTATTCAGATTTTGAAGTTCTCAACGCCTCAGCCAATTCTTGGGGGCCGAGGAATCAACTTGCTTACGCCAAGCGGTTCGGTGTTTTTGGGGCCAAGGCTTTGGTGTTGCTGCTCAATACGGACGATTTGTTTGCATCCGCTCCCTGTGGGGAGGTTGTGGGCCGCGATCGATCTTACCCGGATCGCAAACCCCGATCGGCCACACTAGATTTATTGAGCCGCTACCTGTTACCTGCAGTGCCGGCTCGCCAATTAGCAGCACCCGGAGCCGAAAGCCCAGATGTAGTCGGGTGCAACTTAGAAGCTATTCGCCAAATCCAGAAAATAGCTATATCCGCCAACGTCCGGTTTTTGCTTGCGGTGACGCCCAAGCTGGGCGAATTCGGCGACCTGGGCCCTCGCGACTGGGAAGTCAAGGCTAGAGAGCGTCTCGCCGAACTCGTGGAAACAGAGAAAATTACTTACATAGATTTTCTTCCCATTTTCAATTGTGCGGCGCAAATTCCAAGTTTGTATCGAGACAGCATTCACCTGAGCCCTCAAGGAAATCAGCTAGTTAGCAAAACCATCAGTCGTCAAATAGTCGCTCTTTTTTGGCACAAATCGTGATTTCGCCCAAAAACGGATACTTGCCCCCGGATTAGGTTGTGGAGAGCAAAAAAATTTAAACCTTAGTTCAAGCCCCCAAATTCATCTGTGGAGTCAATCTCTAATCTGGAATCTCAAATCTAAAATCGACAGTTTAATCCCCCAATGGGAATATGGAGTCAATCTCAAATCTAAAATCTACAATCTCGAATCGACAAATCAAGCCCCCAGATCGATCTGTGGAGTCAATCTAAAATCTAAAATCTACAATCTCAAATCGACTGACATCGAATCCGGTTGCATGGGAACAGTTACCGTCTTCAACGAACAACAAACCCAAACTGTAAAAGCACCCGGAAACGACACGATTTGTCTCGATTTAGCTAACTTGCAAAGTAGACTCTAGCTCTTTGGGATACCAAGCTTGACCGTCGAGAGCCATTTGCTCGATCGAACTCGCAAGCCGCAGAGCTTTGAGAGCTTGTTCTCCTCCCACAGAAGGCTGATTTCCACCCCGCACGCAATTAATAAAATGCTCCAACTCTGCGTGGAGCGGTTCAATATTGCTGGTGTAAACTTTCTCGATCAACCCATCTTGACGGTAAAGCACCTGACCGTAATCCGTCACGTAATTGGCGGTTGTTTGTCGGTGAATCAAGATTTCGTTGTTGAGAAAATCTGCCTCTGTCAGAGAATTTTTGCAGTGAGCCGCGATCGAACGGAGTTTGCGGTGCGTCACCTTGCTGGCCGTCAGGGTGGCCACAATGCCGTTAGCAAAGTTCAGCGTCGCTGTCACGTAGTCTAAATAACCTGAATCTGATGCCCTGCTGCCGCTGGCGGTCAGCTTCACCACTTGCGAATCTGCCAATTCCAGGAGCAAGTCGATATCGTGGATCATTAAATCCAAAACTACCGATACGTCGTTAGCCCGCTGGGAATAGGGACTCATCCGGTGAGCTTCCAATGCCAGTAACTCTTCAGTTTTCAGCACTTTGCCGAGTTCCTGAAAAGCTGGATTGAAGCGCTCGATGTGACCCACTTGTAAAATCCGGTGGGCCTCAGCAGCCGCGTTGACCAAAGATTCGGCTTCGGCAATGCTAGCCGCGATCGGCTTTTCAATTAAAACGTGAACACCCGCTTGGAGACAAGACATCCCCACAGGGTGGTGCAGGCGAGTTGGAACGGCGACGCAAACTGCATCTACGTGGGCGAGCAAATCCCGGTAGTCTTCAAAGAAGCGAACCCGGTATTTGCTTGCTACATCTATTCCCCGCTCTACATTTATATCTGCAACACCCACGAGCTCGATATCTTTCAGCAAGCTCAGAACTCGTGTGTGGTGCTGGCCCATATTGCCAACCCCAATCACCCCAATGCGGAGGGGTTCGGGTTGACTTCGCTGGCCGAAAACGTTTGCGTATCCCAATGACATCCTATCTAGCACTCCTGGATTCTCCTCCACCACAGGAATCAAGCCCGTTGGCTTCCCTAAGCTACTCACAGCCATCCAGATAGTACCACAGTCAAACTATTTGTGAAGAATTTCTAAGAGAAGCAAGAATCAAGACGGCAGAAGGCAGACGGCAGACGGCAGAAAACAGACGGCAGACGGTAAAATTTCTAGGAATTACGTATTGACAAAAAAATCCATTTGTTGTAATAGAATTACGTGATTAATGCCCATCGCCTCACAATTGCTAGAAGAAGCAAGCAATATTAAAATTCAAAACTCGATCTCCTACCTTCTACCTTCAGAAAATATTCGAGTTGCAAAATTTTGCTCCCGATTCGGAGACAGGGCCCGGGCTTTCAAAATCGCGGCTACCAAAAACGCATAGGACAAAACTCCCACCAATGCTAGCAAAAGTACGCTGGCGGCTCCCGACGCATTCCACAAAGCGTGAAGTGCCGAAGCGCTGAAATAACCTACGCCCAAAATTTGCCAGCGCTTCCGGGGTTTGAGGGCGCTCAAACCGATAAAATATCCCAAATAGCCGCTGTAAGCCATGTGTCCGGCGGCTGAACCCAAAATGCGGGGAATTAGCAACTGCAATCCTACTAATTGTCCGGCGTCCGGCCCTGCTTGCAGGGTGACATTTTGGATGACATTGGGAACGTACTGCCCCAGAGTTTCTAACAGTGTAAACCCGACTGCCGAGGCACTTCCTAACAGAATTCCGTCTAAAGGTTCCCAAACTCCGACTCGATCGCGCCACGGATTTCGCAGCCAATTTCCCAGCAGCATCGCTCCCAAAACGGGCAGGGCTTTCAGCAATTCTTCCATCAGACCCGCCCCGAAAAACATTCGGGTCAAAAAAGGCAAAAAACTGATTGCTTCGCCTTCGGTTGGCAGGCGACCGGGCAAAATTTCTCTAAATACTAATATAAATCCAATCAATAAGGGACTGATCACAATCAGGACTGTAGCTAAAGCCGAACCGAGCAATACCCACCAAGGCTTGTGTTTGCCGCACAGTTGATAGATAAAGTAGTAAGCCGCACTGGCGAGGTAAGCTGACAGCAGCAAGTTGAAAGCTGCGGAATTTCCAACTGCCACAAACATCGACACGACAACAACAACTGTGGCAATACCTGGATATAAGTAAGCTTTTTGGCTTAATTGTTTTCCCGTCGAAGCGATCGGGAATAATTGAGTTAAAGTGAGAGTTTCCTTTTCACTTACTGCAAAATTGCCCGTTGTTAGTGCGGGGAATTCGGGTTTATTTTGGGGAGGGGTTACGGGAGATTCAAAGATGAATTCAGGGCCGTCAAGGCCGAGACTGATGCGATCGCCTGTTTCTAAAATTTGGCAGCCCGGGAGCTTTTTCCCGTTGATATAAGTTCCGTTAGCGCTGTTGAGGTCGCAAATTTCCCATTTCGGAAAATTACCCTGAGTCAGGGGACGGACTGCGGCGTGGCGGCGGGAAACCATGCCGTGGCCGATCGACTCTAAAGCTATTTGACAATTGCGATCGCGTCCGATAACGACTTCCCCATCTTCAGAAAGTTGGTAATTGTACGCTGGCGCTCCCGCAGCGCCTTTAGCTGGCACTTGTCGCAGAAATGCGATTTCATTAGTCATGAGTTATGAGTCATCAGTCATTAGTCATTAGTGATGAGCTCGCGAGCTGTTAGCTGATGTTATTTTTGGGCAGTCTTTATTCCACAGTGATTAGTCATGAGCTCGCGAGCTGTTAGCTGATGTTATTTATCGGCAATTTTTATTCAATAGTTATTAGTTGTTAGCTAAAGACTAATAACTACAGACTAATAACTCATCACTAATGACTTTGCTTATAGATTGGCTCTGGCATCCTGAACGGCTGCATAGAAAAATATGCCAGTTAGCGGTACGCTGAGGGCGAGGATGATGCCGGTGACTAAATTGCCGAGTTGAGCTTCTCCCGAGGACAGCTCAAAAATTGAGCCGACTGCCGCGATCGCCGCGATGCACGAAAGAGCTAATAGTAAACCACTTTTCGGAGTTCCTGCCATCATACTGATTTTACTGCCTTTGGCGAAAATTTATGCTTGACTAATGCTTCATTCAGTGCCAGCTTGTTTTCAACTCTGTCTACAAACAGCACTCCGTTGAGGTGATCCATTTCGTGCTGAATTGCCCTCGACAGTAAGTCTGTTGCTATCAGGGTTTGTGGGCGGCCGTATTCGTCGCGGTAGGAGACTTCAATGACTTCTGGGCGTTTGACTTCTAAATAAACTCCCGGAATGCTCAAACACCCTTCTTGCAAGATGCAGATATCGCCGCTGCTACTTTTGATGGTGGGGTTGATCAAAACCATTGGGGGTGTGGCGGGGTTTTCCGGGTCGCAGTCGAGGACGATTACTTGTTTGTGGACTCCGACTTGGGGGGCTGCCAAACCGATACCGTCGGCACTGTACATGGTTTGCAGCATTTCTCGGACTAGCTGCCGAATTTCTGCATCGACGCTTTTGACGCGCTTGGCTGGCTGCCGCAGGACGCGATCGCCTAATGTGTGTATTGTTAGGGGCGGTTTTTCTAACTTTTTCTTTTCAATCAAGACCTGAGCCGTCATAGAACCTCGCGGGATGTTTGGAAACCCCCAACGAAAGCTGTTGGGGGATGAAATTGGAAGCAATACTATTATTTTCAATATTAATCTAATTTTAAGTAGCCATGACTGGAAACGCACCAAACCAACGGCCGGTTATTTCTCTGGGGCTTTCGCCTGTTGTAGTGGTGGTAGAGGTTTTAGCTGCGATCGGGCTTTTGCTTGCTGTTTTGCCGATCGTCAAGTTTTGGGCGGTTTTGCCCGATCGAATTCCGATTCATTTCGGCTTGGGGGGGCTGCCTGATGCTTGGGCGGACAAGGTAACAATTTGGATGATGCCGGCAGTGGCTGCCATTATTTTTGCGGTTTTAACTGCGGTATCGCGCTATCCGCATACTTTTAACTATCCGATAGCGATTACTTCTGAGAACGCTCGCCGGCAATATCTGTTGGGGCGAGGGCTTTTGGTTTGGCTGAAGGCGGAGATTTGCTGGCTGTTGGCCTTTGTGGTGCGCCAGCAAATTCTTGTCACCTTGGGCAATGTTCAAAGGTTTAGTGTGGAGTTGGTTTTGGGGATAATTGTTTTGATATTTGCGACGGTTGGCGTGTATTTGCTCAAGGCTTATTTGGCTCGCTAGATGTATGGTAAAAAACTTACATATACCCCAAGATAAAGTTTTTTGGGTAGATTTTTTTATCGCTGATGATATTATGCTACATCAAACCAATAAATAAAATTGTTTTTATTGAGGACTTTAGTGTTCTAATTTTTTTGATAATTTTAGTCTTCACTATAAACATTTTTGATGGCGGTAATTGACCGAAAGCATCCAGGATACAAGCCCTCGGATTCATCCGTGGGGTCAAGGCTTCAATTCTAAAATCTAAAATCTAAAATCTAAAATCGATTGACTGGACATGATAGGCACATGGGAGAGGTTTATGCTAGGGTAAACGCCGCTCGACTAACCCATCAGATATGTTTGTTGATTGTTCATCGGCAATACTCGCAACCGTCGATTTTTCAAATCAGGTTCTAAGCCTAGTTCTTCCATTGGAATCACGCCCAACAAAACAGCAGAAACGCCTTCGGGCAATTCTAAACAATCAAATCTGCCTTCTCTCCCCTCTACAATAATTTGAGCGCCTGCAAAAATTCGACCTTTTTTGATGCCAGCCGATGTTTCTACATCTCTTTCTCCTACTTGTTTTAAACCTAGTTGGCTAATAATGGGATCTGGCAAGGAAAGCAGAGTTGCTCCGGTATCGACAATCACCTTATCGATCGTCACAGAGCGAACTTCCTCAGCAGAAATGAATCCCCGTTCGGCCATAACTAGATCGATAAAATTTGTGACGGCGATTGTTGTGAGAACTTGACCCATTTGTTTGCTTTGAAGATTGGGGAGTACGAGTGTCATAATTATGTTACCTCTTTGAGTGCATTTTTTGGTACATTTTTGGGCTGTTTCGTCCGCTCGAATATTAAACCATCAGATATGTTTGTTCTTCATTCATCGGCAATACTCGCAGCCGTTGATTTTTTAAATCTGGTTCTAAGCCTAGCCTTTCCATCGGAATCACGCCCAGCAAAACCGCATCAACTCCTTCGGGCATTTCCAGGCAGTCAAACACTGCTTGTCGCCCTTCAACTTCAAGCATAATATCTTGAAAAATCCGCCCTTTCCTCACGCCCGCAGCAGTTTCTACATTGGTTTCTCCAAGTTGGCTCAAACCTAACTGGCTGATAATGGAAGCTGGTAAGGCAAGCAGAGTAGCTCCGGTATCTACTAAAACTTTATCGAGAGTTAATGAACGAATTTCAGCCGCAGGAATGAACCCACGCTCAGCTAGGACTTGATCGATGCGATTCGTTACGGTGATTGTTGTAAGAACTTGACCCATTTGTTTGCCTTGCAGATTGGGCAGCACCAGTGTCATATTATGTTACCTTTTTGAGTGCAATTAGTGGATATTTCTATTGTAATGCTATCTAGAATCCTGCTTGTTGGTTAAAATCGTTTTATTGACCAGCCACAGTTAGAATTTGCCTCAACGCATGACACCAGAACCAAACTCTTCTCAACCCAATCCTCCTGAGTCGAACGTGACTGTACAAAGTCTTAACGGTGGGAACCCTAGTTTGCCACCTGAACCAGCGACAATCGTCGCTACTGCTAAACCGGAAAAACCGCTGCCGCCGCCGCCTCCAACCCGCAAGGTTTTATTGTCGCCGCAGCCTGCACAAACGACTGCTGAGATGTCGGGGTCGGTGCTGACTCTGGGGGCAATTGCAGCGATGATTTTTGGACTGGCCAATGACAACATTTGGCTGGGCTTAATAGGGGCTATCGGTGCGATCGGGATATCGCTGCGGCTGATGTGGCCGAGTTGGGGCAAAATCTGGGCGCAGGTAATTCCGCCGACTTGGCGCACGCTGATCGTCGCCTGCTTCGGGCTTTTAGCTGGGATTGTTGGCTTGCTGATGCTCAGCGGTACTAATACTGAACCGGGAAGCCGCAACATCCAAATCAACTGGGACGCTATCGGGGCTCTCGGCGAGTTGATCGGCGCTTTGGGCCAAATTTTGATCGCAATTTTGGGCGTTTACGTGGCTTGGCGGCAGTACGTGATCTCGAAAGATTTGACGATTCAACAAAATCGAATTACGCAGCAGCAAACGATCGATGCTTATTTTCAAGGGGTTTCCGACTTAGCCCTTGACGAACAAGGGTTTTTGGAAGACTGGCCGCAGGAAAGGGCGATCGCAGAAGGCCGCACCGCTGCCATTATGAGCAGTGTAGATGCCGAAGGTAAAGCTAAAATTCTCCGGTTTTTGTCGCAGTCGAGATTGGTTACTCCTCTCAAGCGCGATCGGCTTTTAGGCCGCCCCATCCTTGACGGCGACGGCGGCTATGCTGAAGATCGAGATCACGGCGTCCGCGTCATCGATTTAAATGTGATGTTAGCGGGTGCTGACATGGGCAACACTGACTTGCGGTGGACGGATTTGAGCGAAGCTAACCTCGTCCGGGCCAATCTCAGCAAGTGCGATTTGGTGAAAGCCAATCTCTCGCGCGCTGTCTTGTACGACGCCAATCTCGCTCGCGCCGACATGAGAGCCGCCATATTATTTTACGGCTCGCCAGAAACTGCATCTCCCCGCAGCCGTACCGAAGTTCCCAACTATCAAACGGGCGAATATACCGGCACCGTGATTGAACGAGCTGATTTCACCGCTGTCAAGCGCCTGTCGGAGGATCAACGCTATTACTGTTGCGCTTGGTGTGGCTCGAAGTCGAGAGAGACTATTCCCGGTGGCTGCGAAGGCATTCCCAATAAACTCGGACGCTAAAATTAGCAGTAGGGCTGTACTTACGTATATATTTGGGAGGGCTGTACTTTAGTTTTAAATCAACATTCTTGCGCTGTTTAAGCCATGACAAATACTGATTTACTGCTATAAGTAAGTCCGCGCCGGGATCGCTCCAAAATCCGGGACGGGTTAATTTTTGTCGCTGTTATGTGGTTTCTAAGCCGATCGGTAATTGCGATCGGGATGCAGCTAATTGCTCCTTTAGTCTGCAAAAACCCGCCCGTGTATGCGATTCGGCGGCCTCGGGCTTTTGTAAGCGGCTTCCTTCCCAAAAGCGGGTGGGAACTGTTTGCGCACGGGGACGGTAAATGGTACGTCGAAATCGCTACTTTAGGCTACTCCTATGCAGATGACGGGCAGCACCATTCTGTGGCTTTTTATCCGCTGTTTCCTTTTCTGATGCGCGGGTTGACTGCTGTTGGAATCCAAGTGGAACTAGCAGGGGTAGTAATTAATAGTTTGGCGTTTCTCGGTGCATTATTGCTGGTCTAGTTTTGGGTAGAACAGCTATACAATCCCAATGCAGCTAAGTGGATTACTTCTGTGCTTGTATGGTGTCGGTTGTCGCTATTTTCTACTGTCATATATACAGAAGAATTGTTTTTGTTCCTGACAGCATCTGCATTGCGATATTTTGAGAGGGGCGAGTATATTTGGGCGACTTTTTGGTGAGCTTTGACGACTGGTACTAGGCGGCAGGGACTGGCGCTGATACCTACTTTTTTGCTGACAGCTTGGACAGTCGTCTGTTTGGGTTTTTGCTCTTTAGCCATAGCGATCGACTCCGGTGCTCTGCAATCGGTTCACCGCTACGCTTACGGCATTGTGTCGCTCTCTATCGGACTCGGTTTAGTGTTGAGCAGTCAGCCTCGGTGGGATATGCTGTTATGACATTATTTGCTACATTACTGCTAGACATGGCTGTTAAATTTGCGGCTTGGGCGTAGGTAGCTTAAGATACTTATCGATATCTTTTCCATCAACTTAACTTACTCTATTTCCCAAGCTGCCTGAAAAAAGTCTCTTTCGCACAGCATAGCGTAGCGATAGGTTGCTTCTACTTCTGGCTCAGCTTCTGCGTAGCGATCGACCAAACTTTCCAGTCGTTTTGCTAAAATCTCAAAATCAGGGCTGCTATAGGTAGAAATCCAGTCGCTAAAGGCGTGTTCCGGTATATTAGGTTTAGCTAGCTGCTGTCCCAAAAAAGCATACAAACGCAAGCAAGGAGTCATCGCGGCTGCTGTCAAACCTACACCGCTTCCCCAGGCTGTCGCTAATAAAAAATCTGTGTAGCGGCGGGTAGCGATTCCCGGTTTTGCCTCTTGCAAGTTTACACCCCATTTGGCTGCATATCCTTGATGCAAGCGAAGTTCTTCTACAACGCCGCTGCCGAGATTGTGGAGGATTTCAAACCCCTCCCAGTCGGGTGCTTTTGCCGCAGCGATACTGTAAGCGCGAGCGAATGCTCCGAGAAAAAATGCGTCTTGTGCAACGTAATATGCAAAACTATTTTGGGGGAGGCTGCCGTCCGCAATCCCTCTGACAAAAAGATGTTGCAGACAAGCTTCGCTTAAGTCTTGATTTGCTTGCCACAGATAATTTGAGGTTGTCATGCAATTTTGAATCGATGGGTTATGATTGTAATTTTTAGAGTCCGAGTTAACAGCTATGATAACATATTTTTTCGCTTTGCTTGCGTCAGTAGTGGACGTTTTGTTTTTGGTGTTTAAGAAAATAGATAAGTGTTGGTACACTGCTATTTTGTCGGAGGTTTTTCTCTAGTTTAATAGCGAAATCCAGCGTTGAATATATCCTTTGAAACCGCCAGAGTGTCTGATAAAAATCAGCTTTTGATATACAGTTCTGGACGCACAAACCCGGATGGTTCAGGTAAATTGGTCATATACGCTCGAAGTAGACAACAAGAAATCGGTTTTTTTTGTTAACGTGCGTCCAAAAATGTATATTTTAATTGAACTTTCAAAACCTGATTTCCTAAAATAAAATGCGATGAACTATACACCTAAATATTCTTTGGTAATTCCGATCTATAACGAAGAAGAAAATCTAGCTGAACTTTATCGGCGAATTAGTGCAGTGATGGAGCGAATGGACGGCCCAGTAGAATTAATTTTAATCAACGACGGCAGCCGCGATCGCTCTCTCGAACTTTTGCGAGAATTGCACGAAAAAGACTCGCGAATTTCTTACCTCAGCTTAGCCCGGAATTTCGGTCACCAAATAGCTGTAACTGCTGGTTTAAACTTTTCTCGCGGTCAAGTTGTAGTCATCATGGACGGCGATTTGCAAGACCCGCCAGAGCTAATTATAGATATGGTTGAACAGTGGCGGCAGGGCTATCAAGTTGTTTACGCTCAGCGCACTCAACGCCGTCAAGAAAGTTGGTTTAAGCGGTTGCCAGCTTATATGTATTATCGTATTTTGCGCCATCTTGCTGATGTTGATATTCCCATAGATACCGGGGATTTTTGTTTGATGGATAGGTGCGTGGTGGACGTGCTCAATGCTATGCCTGAACGCAACCGCTACATTCGGGGACTGCGGGCTTGGATTGGTTTTAAACAAACGGCAGTTAAGTTTGAACGAGACGCCCGTTTTGCTGGCGATGTTAAGTATACGTTCAGCAAATCTTTGGCTTTGGCGATGAATGGGTTAGTATCTTTTTCAAAGGTTCCCCTCAGACTTTCTATTTATCTAGGTTTATTTGCTGCATTTGTATCTGTGTTAATGGCTTTTTTGGTTTTGTATTGGCGTCTTTTCTCTCCGGGTTCGGCATTAACTGGTTTGACAATTGTGATGATGGCGATTTTCTTTTTGGGCGCGGTGCAGTTGGTCAGTATTGGGATTTTGGGTCAGTATGTGGGGCGGATTTACGAGGAGGTGAAGGGCAGACCACTGTATACTTTGGCAGAAGTTGCGGGTTTCGATCAATTTTGTCAAAAACATGGTAAATAAGTGTTAGTTTTACTAAGTTCAACTAAATTGTGCGATATTTTAAGCGGTTCAAAGTAAAATTAAAATATCGATCGCCTCACAAGTCCTCTGTCCGTTTAATTGATGCTTTTTTACCTGCTGCTACGCTGGCCACAACTAAACAGGCTGTTCCAATGGCGATCGGCTCCACAGTTTCACCAAGCAAAATTGCCGAGCCTAGGATAGTCAAAAAGGGTTGCAATAACTGAATTTGCCCTACCCGAGCAACTCCGCCAACGGCCATTCCCTGATACCAGGCAAAAAATGCTATGAATTGACTGATTAAACTCACATAGGCAAAACCCAACCAGGCGATAGGTGCAGCTATCAACCCTTCTTTTAAAACAACAAATATTGTTGGCAAAATCTCGAAAGGAGCGATAATCACCAACGCCCAACTGATAACTTGCCATCCACCTAAAACCTTAGCTAATCGCCCACCTTCAGCATAGGCAACAGCCGCAGCAATTACAGCTCCAAACAAAGCTAAATCTGCGGGCTGAAGGTGTCCCGCACCGCTAATAATTCCAAAACAGACAACCGTTGTGCTACCGAAAATGCTAGCCATCCAAAAAGTGAAATCAGGGCGATCGCCCGCTCGCACAACTCCCGCTATTGCTGTTGCTAAAGGCAACAACCCTAACACCACAGCACCGTGTGCAGCAGGTACTTGCTGCATTGCCCAAGCCGATAGTACCGGAAATCCCACAACCACTCCCAATCCAACAACTAATAAACTTCCCAATTGCTTTTTTGAGGGAATGGGTTGATGTGTGAATCGCAGAGTAACTGCTGCTAGTATAGCTGCTACTAATCCGCGTCCCAAACCTACAAAAATCGGGTCTAAATCTATCACAGCGACTTTGGTTGCTGGTAGTGTCAAGCTGAATCCAACTACACCCCAAAAACCGTAAATTAAGCCGATAGTTTCCGCATTTAAGGGAGGAATTTTCCAGTAGAATTTCATGGAGTCTCCAAGATCGATGAATTTAGGGTTCTCTGCGGTACACCTTACCCATATTACTTCTGAAGGTAGCAATGCTGTTCTTACCCCCAAATGCTACAAGAATAATTTGTGAACTTTTGTTTCTTTCTTAACTCTGCGCGATCTGTTTTCTCTGCGGTATAAAAAAATACTCATCTTGAAACTCTACGAGTATTCGCTCTCTGGAAATTGCTACAAAGTGGTTATCGGGACTTGAACAAATTTCAAACTCAAATAGAGCATCGAACCTGCTATGTGTCAAGCAAATATCTCGTGATTATTTGGGAGCCAACCGACAAATCGATCGGATATATAGCAATCCCAAGCTAGATATGACAAGTTAGAGGGGTGAGAAATCAGGCGTCAGCCCCTGCGTATGCTAAATCCGTTGAATGAGTTTATTCACTCCCATCTCGATACCCGTGAGTTGAAACGAGCGGTGGTTGTTAAGATGTTTGTGCAAGCTTATAAACACCGAGAGAGCCAAGAAATTCGCTGGTATAATTTCTGGATTTATTAGCAAATGGACACACCGTTATTAACAGATGAGAGTATCCGCGCTTAGACTGGCAGATGCAGGGTCAGTCGGTTATTTAGAGGCTGAGCAACGTCAGGCAATGACTGCTTGGTTGAAAACCAAAAACTATGAGAATGTGGCAGAAAAGCAACGTCACATCGAAAATGAGTACGGTGCCGTATTTGACGGAGAAGCAAAGTTATTATACGCTGTTTGAACAAGCTGAAATTAGGTAGAAAAAGACGCTTTAAACACAATCATAAACCAGATCCGGAGCTTAGTAAACAAAAATAGGAAATTATCGATTGGTTAGAAGCCCAGAGGGGCGAGATGGTCTGTAGTCATTTAGTTGTCTTCTTTCAGGATGAATGTCATTTATTATGTGTAGAAGTTGGTGGCTCTATCTGGGGGAGAACAGACGAAGGAATTTCTGTTCTCATTGTGAATCAGGGGATATTACATACTTATTACGGTGCAGTTAAATTGTCTACTGAGCAATGTCTGATTCAACCCTATGAAGCCGGAAAATCTGAGAATACCATTGCTTTTATCTACTACTTGCGATCGCCAATGTCCTGAGAATCGTATCCCTTTGATTTGGCACGACGATCCAGCTACCATTGATTAAAGGAGATGAGAGCGTATTGAAAATTAGTTAATCAAGGATTTGATGAATGCAAATGGAAGATTAGTTGTATTCGGTTTGCACCTAAGGAGGCAAAGCAGAATCCAATGGAGGATATTTGGTTACAAGCCAAGGTATTTGTGCGAAAGTACGATCGTCTCTGCAAGTCTTTTGGTGTTTTTAAATGTTTATTTAAGTTAGTCATTCATCTCCCAATATTTGAGTCACCCAAGTTTTTTAGCTGGGGTTATTTCTCACAAATCATATCAATTCCGGTAGCATCGTCTGGCGTTAAATTCAGTCAACAGTCAACCGCGGACGGTGCAACCGGAATTAATATAACTCATCTGCGTTAATCAGTGTTGCTCTGCCTGTATCTGCGGTAAAAAGAAGAGAATTTGTCGGGCCGCAGATGACAAGGGATCGACGCAGATTCACGCAGATGAAGATAATACAGATAGGAATAATTCCGATGCTAACAGATTTGATATCATTTAGGATTGCTATAGGACGACAGCTATCCCGACTAATTGGGCTTTATAAGTCAGACTGTGATGGAAAAATATAGTGGGACGATTGAGGTCAATTCTGTCCTCGATCGAGGCACTGAATTGGCGATATTTTTGCCGATAAAAGGATAAGACGAACTCGATGGATGGCGATGCTTCTATTCAAAAGTTAAAACGAATAGAAGCGGTAGAGTCTGCCTGCTTGGGGCGATCGCAGTTCTATCCGACTCCTACTCGACAAATAAAAGTGTATACTTAGCTACAGAAGTCAATGTCTGAGATGGAGTAATCCAGATGAGTGCAGCAGTGGATTTGACGAACCAAGTTTCGGGATATCATCTGGTTGAGGAATTATATTGTGGTTCGAGAACCCTAGTTTATCGAGCCATCCGAGAAACAGATCAGCTTCCGGTTGTCATTAAACTATTAAATCGAGATTATCCCAGCTTCAACGAACTGCTGCAATTTCGCAACCAGTACACCATTGCCAAAAATCTGAGTGTGCCTGGAGTCGTTGCCCCCTTTAGTTTAGAATTTTACCGCAACAGCTATGCCCTGGTGATGGAGGATTTTGGCGGTATTTCCCTCCGAGACTACGCCCAAGAACGATGCCAAAGAGCGATCGGTGAAGCACCTACGCTGACTCTGGTAGAAATATTGACGATCGCCATTCAAATAACAGACATCCTTGACGGACTCTACCAAAACCGAGTCATCCACAAAGATATTAAGCCAGCTAACGTCCTGATTCATCCCAAAACCAAACAAGTCAAACTGATTGACTTTAGCATCGCCTCTCTACTTCCGAGAGAAACTCAAGAAATTCAAAATCCCAACGTTTTAGAAGGAACCCTCGCCTATATTTCTCCCGAACAAACCGGACGAATGAACCGAGGCATCGACTACCGCACTGACTTTTATTCTCTGGGAGTTACTTTGTATGAACTGCTGACCGGAAAACTGCCATTTGAATGTGACGACCCGATGGAGTTGGTTCACTGCCATATTGCCAAACAACCTCCTTCAATAAACAGCCAAGAAATCCCGCAGGTGGTTTCGGATATGGTGATGAAGCTGATGGCAAAGAATGCCGAACAGCGCTATCAAAGTGCCTGGGGATTGAAGCATGACTTAGAACTGTGTTTGCAGCAGTGCCAAGACACTGGAAAAATTGAAACTTTTGAGTTAGGAACGCGGGATGTATGCGATCGCTTCCTGATTCCCGAAAAACTCTACGGTCGAGAACGAGAAATACAGCAACTTTTACAAGCCTTTGAACGAGTAGCACAAGGGAACAGCGAAATGATGCTCGTTGCAGGCTTTTCCGGCATAGGAAAAACCGTTGTGGTCAATGAAGTTCACAAACCCATTGTCCGACAGCACGGCTATTTCATTAAAGGTAAATTTGACCAGTTCAATCGCAACATTCCCTTTTCGGCATTTGTGCAAGCATTCCGCGATTTAATGACACAATTGCTCAGTGA
>NZ_JAUBTQ010000057.1:0-41267 GCF_036702515.1 Microcoleus sp. BROC3 | reverse complement strand
AGGCAGCGAGCGCCCGGAGGTCGTTCCGGCTGAAGCCGGAGCGCCTTTGTTAAGAAAGATGTGAGTAAGGCATAGCTCTTAAGAAGGGGGGGACAAGAGTATTCAAAGTCCCCCTTGTTAAGGGGAATTTAGGGGGATCGAAACTTCATGTTGTCAAACAGATGCAATCCGACGCTCGATCGCATTATAGAATCGATCGCCCATATCACCCATCGAAACCTCAATTAACGCTTGATTGTCAGCACTCACAACCCGCAAAGGTGATTCAGCACAGCAAACTAAACCAATTTTCTGCCACATTTTGGTCAAATGTTCTTGCAGGTAAGACTCCCAAATTTCTTGATTTTTTGGGGCGACTGAAACTACAATGCAGTTGCCCATTTCACCAAACAAAATTTCATCCCAGCGCCCGACTTTTTCCGAATTGAAACTGAGATGGATTTCGGCACCCATTTTAGCAGAGATACAGCATTCCGCGAGGGCGATCGCAATTCCACCTTCCGCACAATCATGGGCAGAACCTACCCAACCTTGCCGAATTCCATCGCGACAAACCGATTGCACTTTTCTTTCTAGCTCAAAATCTATCCTTGGCGGTTTCCCAGCTACAATCCCGTGAATTGCCGCTAAATATTCCGAACCTCCGAGAGTAGGAGAAGTTTCGATTTTTGAGCTTTCAGATAAAAGTTCTGAGTTTTGGGATGATTCCCCCATTCCCAGCAGATAAATTAAATCACCTTTCTTTAGCCACGCTTGGCCGCAAATCTTCTTCAAATCGGGAATTAACCCCACCATTCCGATTACCGGAGTCGGATAAATTGGTTGAGGATTTCCCTCAGCATCAACAGTTTCATTGTAAAGAGAAACATTGCCGCCAGTCACAGGCGTTCCCAACTCCCGACAAGCATCAGCAATCCCGCGACAAGCTGAGGCTAACTGCCAATATCCGATAGGCTTTTCAGGACTGCCAAAATTCAAATTATCAGTAACTGCCAGAGGTTCAGCACCCACACAACTTAAATTTCTCGCTGCTTCCGCTACGACTGCTTTTGCACCTTCATAAGGATCGAGATAAACATAACGAGAATTGCAATCAACCGTTGCAGCAACTCCAGGAATCATCCCCAGGGGCGCTTCCTCCTTGCTAAGGGGGGGAGAAACTTTTGGAGTTTCCCTACCTTGTGCCTTTGTAAATAGAGGAATTACTTCTTCTTCCTGTTTGCTTTCGGAAGCTAGAGAAACAGCATTTTCTCTCTGTAGATCCCCCTTAGCAAGGGGGTGTACTTCTAGCCCGTTACCGAGAGAAGATTGGCAAGGTTCTAGCGGACGCAATCTGACAACCGCAGCATCAGCGCCGCCGGGTAAAACAACAGTATTGTTTTGCACTTGATGGTCGTATTGGCGATAAACCCAGCGTTTAGAAGCGATGGTGGGAGTATCTAAAAGCGTCAGCAAAATCTGATTCCAAGTTTGGAAATTGCCGTTAATTTCGATACCTGTAACTGTGGATTGTGGCAGGGAATCCGCCGTCCATTCCCATGCTTTTTTAGCATATTCGGGCGGTTCTGTCAACAGTTCTCGGTGATAAATTGGCGTGTTATCTGCCAAAGCAGTGGCGGTAATTTCGGCAGCGATTTCGCCTTTAAATAGAATTCGGACGATCGGCTTTTCGATAACTGTCCCCGCTACTACCGCGTGCAATCCCCAGCGGTGGAAAATATCGATTAATTCCTGTTCCCGTCCTTTTTGGGCCACAAACAACATCCGTTCTTGGGATTCCGAAAGCAGGTATTCGTAGGGAATCATGCCGCTTTCTCGAACGGGAACTTTGTCTAAATCAAACTCAATGCCGACGCCGCCTTTGGCTGCCATTTCTGATGTCGAACAGGTAATTCCGGCTGCACCCATATCTTGGGCGGCGACGACTGCACCAGTTTTGAATGCTTCTAAACAAGCTTCAATTAAGGATTTTTCTAAAAATGGATCTCCTACTTGGACTGCGGGGCGATCGTCCATTGATTTGTCGGTCAATTCTGCACTGGCAAAACTTGCTCCTCCCATGCCATCTCGCCCGGTAGTTGAACCGACGTACAGCACGGGATTTCCGATGCCCGATGCCCCGGATTTTACGATTTCTTGAGTTTCCATTAAACCCAAGGCCATAACGTTAACTAGCGGGTTGCCGGAATAGGCAGGATCGAAGTAAACTTCGCCGCCAACTGTGGGTACTCCGATGCAATTTCCATAATGAGAAATTCCCGATACTACGCCTTTGAACAATCTCTGAGTTTTAGCGTCGTCTAAGTTGCCGAAACGCAGGGAATTCAAAAGTGCGATCGGGCGTGCACCCATTGTGAAGATATCGCGGAGAATGCCGCCGACACCGGTTGCTGCACCTTGGAAAGGTTCGACTGCTGAGGGGTGGTTGTGGGATTCAATTTTGAAGGCGAGTTGCAAGCCGTCTCCCAAGTCTACGACGCCGGCATTTTCTCCAGGCCCGACGAGAATTCGATCGCCCTCTGTGGGAAACTGTTTTAATAGCGGCCGCGAATTTTTGTAACAGCAGTGTTCGCTCCACATAACGCCGAACATTCCCAATTCAGCTTTATTAGGATGGCGACCGAGACGCTGAACGATTTCTTCATATTCTTCAGGTGTGAGTCTTTCACCGGCAATTTGTTCGGGGGAAAATGGAGATTCGGAGATGGGAGACATGGAAACTCGTTATAAACCACAGGCTTTATTCTAAATGCCCTGTGCTTGGTTAATCTAAAATCTATAATCTAAAATCTATAATCCTAGGTCTTTGGGTTGCTAACCTAAAATCTAAAATCTAAAATCTAAAATCTAAAATCGAATGACTTTACCTCGAAATCTCAATTTTGCTAACCAAAACTTGCGGAACCGTTCTTTTAAAGGGCTTGACTTGTCAGGGGCGAATTTCAGCGGTTGCGACATTCGAGGCTGCAATTTCACCGGGGCGATTTTGAGGGGGGCAAATTTTCAGGGTGTCAGAACCGGACAAAGCCGCAGGCGGGTGAGAAATTTGATTGCTAGGGCTGGGGTGACAGCGGTGACAGTGACGGCGGCTGGGGCTTTGACTGGACTGATAGCCGGGGCGGATGCGGGGGCTGTGGCTGTGGCTGGAACCGCTGCGACGGCGATTGCTGCGACTCGGTGCGAGGCTGGGATTGTGGCGGGGGCTGTGGCTGGGGCTGCTGCTGCGATCGGGGCTAGCGGTATTGTGACATTTTTGGGCGGAGATACTATCAGGGGAATTGTCTTATTTTTGGTTTCTGGGGTAATTCTTGGGTTAACGGCGATCGGCTTTTTTATTGCTGTTGAAGAAATAGAAAAATTGTCGGTAACGTCGTTTAGAAAAGCTGATTTAACTGATGCTGTATTCGATCCGGGGGCGGTTCTAGATGCAGATTTTTCCGATGCGCGAGGAGTGCCCTGGTAGACAACCTGCTTCTAAAATCTAAAATCTAAAATCAGATGACTAAGTTTCCCCACGATCAGTTTGCAAAAGAATACCTGCAAGAGTTATTGTCGCCTCTTGGAGAAGTAGAAACGAGCAAAAATGTCACTGCTGAAGTTAGAGAAATTGATGTTTGGTTTCAACCAACTTCTTTTGAGGGCGAATATGTCCAAAGTTTGGGTTTGTTAGGTAAAATGGCTGCAACGGTGGCGATAATTGAACCGTTTCGCAATCCTGTGACTGCTGAGGGAATTTTTAGCTGTGTCGTTAAGTTATTAAATAGTAGGGCAGAACTGGGGCGGCGCGCTAATCGACAAGATCAACGTTTTGACGAAAGACAATTACCGATGTTGTGGATTCTCACTCCTACTGCTTCGGAAGCTTTATTAAATAGTTTTGGTTTTCGGACTCCTGAAGAGTCTGAGGGCTGGGGGAGAGGAGTTTATTTTTTATCTGAGGTTTGGAGAGTTGGCTTAATCGCTATTCACCAGCTAGCGAGGACTCCAGAGACTATGTGGTTGCGGATGTTGGGTAGGGGCCGGGTGCAGCAAGGGGCGATCGCAGAATTAACAGCATTTCCCGTCAACGATCCGCTCCGAGCTAATGCGCTACAATTACTTTACACCTTGCAAGCAAATTTGCAAGCGAATACACCAACTAATCCCACAATGGATGATGAAGATCAGGAGTTAGTTATGGCGATCGTACCCCTTTTTCAACAACATTTACAAGAAGCACGACTACAAGGTCTTGAACAAGGTCTTGAACGAGGCCTTGAACGAGGTCTTGAACGAGGAAGAGAAGAAGGAAGAGAAGAAGGAAGAGAAGAAGGAAGAGAAGAAGGACAGCGATTGATTTTAGAGAGTTTCTTGCAGGTCAGATTTGGGGAGTTAGACCCGCTAACTGTCACCTTTTTGCGCCCGGTATCGGCTCTACCTACTGCCGAGTTTACTATGTTGTTAGTCCAATTATCTATGCTGCCGATCGCACAAATCGATCGCCAACAAGTCCACAATTTGCTAGCGGAAAGTGTTTTGAACAACCGCTTCAGCGAATCAGGACAAGAAGGACGCCCGGTTAATCTCATCCCCAATTTGCTCGGCTTATCCCCAGAAAATTTATCATTACTGCTGTCAGAATTGCCTCAATTATCGCTGGAAAATCTGATAGCTAGATTACCCAATACACTTGAAAACTAACAAGGTGGCGAGAAGCCCGACTTCTTAAACAAGTCCGGGTTCTGGGTGTATAATCAGAGACTGTGGTAATTTGTCATTTGCCGATGAAATTGCGATCGTTCTTTTCTTTCCTCATTGCTGGCGTCTTGGCACTCTTAGGCTTGAGTGCCGGTGGTTTTTACTGGCTGACAACTCAAACTCCCCTGAATTTGCTCGCCGGCGGGCCGACAACTACTCCGGCTGCGGCTGTGTTTGTCTCGAAACAAGCACCTTTGTTAGCATCTATGCTGGTAAATCCCGATCGCCTCGAAGCATTGCGACAAGTTTTTGCCACTCCCGAAGAAAGAAGTCGATCGCACGCGGAATTTGAGCAAATCAAAAAGAGTTTCCTCGCCAGTACAGACCTCGATTACAGTAAAGATATCCAACCTTGGATAGGTGACGAAATTACTCTCGCCGTCACAAAGCCAGATTTCGATGGCGACAGCAGCAACGGCCAACAAGCCGGGTTTTTGCTGGCCGTTTCCTCCCAAAATGTCGATCGCAGCCAACAATTTCTCGACTCCTACTGGCGAAAACAAGCTCGTGCCGATAAAACAGTTCATTCGGAACTATATAAAGGGGTTAGAATTAATTATAAACAAGCACTAACAGCAAAGAAAAAATCTGCTTCGCTTTCGCTTTTTAACCCGTTTTCTCTGCCGAATTCAAAGTTGCCAGCCAGCTTCGCAACAGCCGCAATCGGCGGTAATTTAAATTCAGGGACTAACCAAAATTTTGTTTTATTTTCCAATAGCCCCAGTGTGATTCGAGATGCAATTAATAACGTTGAATCAGCTAACCTAAATCTCAACAATACCCCGGAATATCAAAAAGCTTTGCAGCAGCTAACTCAAGGCAGAATCGCTTTAGCATTTGTCAATCTCCCGCAATCAGCAACCGAGCAAAATCCCCAAGTTTCTCTTAATTCCCTCGCAGTTGCTGTCGGAGTCAACCGACGGGGATTGCTGGCTCAAACTGCTTTAGTGACATCGCGAGAAAACACAGCTTCTCCAACACTCTCCGAACCTGTGCAAGCCTTGCAATACATTCCCTCAGCCAGTCCTTTCGCCGTCGCCAGCACCGATTTAAGGAATTTTTGGGCTGATTTGTCATCGGCGGTTTCCACTAATGCAGAAGTCTCAAATTTAGTCGATCGCACTCTCGCAGATATTCAGCAAGTTTGGGGCGTCAACCTGCCCCAGGATATATTTGACTGGGTACAAGGAGAATACGCCTTAGCAGTGCTTCCGAATTCGTCAAATAGTGCTGACTGGATTTTCGCCGCCGAAAACTCTGCTGATTCCCAAAAGGCGATCGGCAAACTCGATGAAATTGCCCGCAGCAAAGAATACAGCATCGGCAGCTTCACTCTCAGAAACCAGAAAATTACCGCTTGGACGCAGTTGACAACGAACCCAAATTATGGAATTGAAAATAATAGAAAAAGTGCGATCGAAACTGAGGCAAAAGGAGTCCGAGCCACCGTCGGCAAATACGAAATTTTCACCACCTCAGTAGAAGCAATGGACGCAGCACTAGAAGCAGCCGCAACAGGTTCTTTAGTTGCCAATCAAGATTTTCAAACCAGCATTGAACCTCTGCCGCCATCTAACGACGGCTATTTTTATTTAGACTGGCCATCCAGCAGGGGAATTTGGGAAAAACAAATCCCGCTGTTGAGGTTAATTGAACTTTCGGCAAGACCATTGTTCGACCACTTGCGATCGCTCACCGTCACCAGTACGGGAGAAATAACAGGAATTCGCAAAGCTACAATATTTATGCGGCTGAATTAGTCATTAGGAAGAAGGAAGAAGGAAGAAGGAAGAAGGAAGAAGGAAAAACAAGAAACTATGCCCAATTCCCAATTCCCAATAACTAAGGACTAATCACTACTGACTCCTTTACCTTTTTCTGTTTCCCAAAATAAGTTTGAAACACGTCTTTGGCGATCGGGGCCGCCGCCATAGAACCATAACCGCCATTTTCCACAACCACGGCGATCGCAATTTCCGGTTTCTCAGCGGGCCCGAAGGCCACATAGAGTGAGTGATCGTTCTGTCCGATCACCTCCGAAGTCCCAGTTTTGCCCGCCGTCAGCGGAATCGTACCGTCATTCATCCCCTGTCCAGTACCCTCGGCAACCACCGCGATCAGTCCTTCCTTAATCACCTTAATCGTCGAAGGCTTCATCCCCGTATGTACCGATTTAGTCTCCGCTGTACCGGTCATAGAAGTCAAAAGATGAGGCTTCACTCGATAGCCCCCATTAGCGATCGAACTCACCATCACTGCCGCCTCCAAAGGAGTCACCAACACCAACCCCTGACCGATCGACATCGTTACCGTATCACCCGCATACCAAGGTTCTTTATAGATTTTCTCCTTCTCGGCCGGCGTCGGGATTTGACCGTGATCTCCGCCGCCGAGCCCCAAAAGCTTCAAATCCGTCTCCTTGCCAATTCCCAAGCGCCGTCCCCACTTAGCAATTTGCTCCGGCCCCACACTCATCCCCACTTGATAAAAAAACGTATTGCTGCTGAAAGCCAAAGCCTCCCGAAAACCTATGTCGCCGTAACCGCCGCTGTGTTCGTTAAAATCAATTCCCCCCACAGTAATGTAAGACGAAGTACCGAGAATTGAGTCCGGCGAAAACTTGCCCGACTCCATGCCCGCGACGGAAGTCACAATTTTAAAAGTGCTACCGGGGGGATAGCCTTGCATGGCCCGATTCAAAAATGGATTTTCCGGATCTTGAAGAGTTTCCCACTCATCCTTAGTGATTTTTCGGGTAAACAGATTGGGGTCAAAAGTCGGGTGGCTAGCCAGAACTAATACCGCGCCGGTTTTGACATCCAGGGCCACTACTGCTCCCCGCCGGTACCCCAGGGCTTTTTCGGCTGCTTTTTGCATTTCCAAGTCTATGGTTAGCTGCACCGATTCACCGGGCTTGGGCGGTGTCTCTCCCATCAGCCGCAATTCTTGATTTTGGGCATTTACCTCGATCAGCCGATCGCCCCAAACTCCCGCAATCTGCTTGTTAGAACTCGCTTCTATGCCCATCTGACCGACAATCATCCCCATCGGATATTCCGGGTGAGCTTCTAAGTCTGCTGCGGTAGCTTCGCCAATATATCCGAGAACGTGAGCCGCTAAACTGCCTTCGGGATAGTAGCGGTTCGCTTCTGGCCGCACTTCCACTCCCCGCATTTGTCCCACCTGTTCTGCTAGCGGCACAAACACCTCTGGCGGCATCGCTTGCTTGATCCGCACCGGTCTGTAGGATAGAGGATCGACCTGTTTTAATTTTTGTAAAATTTCTTTGGTCGGAATTTTAACCAGCGGACTCAATTTTTCTGCTGTCGCTTTCCACTCTTCCGGCGTTTGTTCTTTCGGCCACAAATATACCGATCGAGCTAAATTGTTTGCTGCTAGCAGCTTGCCTTTGCGATCGATAATGTGTCCGCGATTTGCCGGCATTGGCACTAGGCGAACGCGATTGTTTTCGGCTCGTTCCCGGTTTTGCTTCCCTTGTACCAGTTGCAATTCCACCAGCCGACTAGCGTGCAGGCCCAGCAAACCGGTTGCCAGCAGCATGAACACGATCGCCCGGTGTATCGGACGATCCTGTTTTTTAGGAGTTTCCCCCAGGGTTTTGTCAGAAGAGTGAAATCCTGATATCGAATAAATTTGTCGTTGCATCATTCTATAGGTAGATGTCAAATCCTAGAGTTTAGATTCCTGATTGTCAATTGTGAAGTATACATCATCAGACCGGGGGCAATCGGACATTAACCGTTGGGGGAAGGGGAATGATTGACAATTAACTTTTGACTGATAACTAATAACTCCTGACTGCTGAGTGCTGACTAATCCCCCAAGCACCAAGAAATCGCCAGCAAAATCAAGGTCAGGCTCAGCCAATTAGGGAGGTGGAACCAGCCTAATAGACCCATAGGTAACAATACCAAAACCTGTGTCAATAGAGAACAGATCCCCACCAGCAAGGCAAGCAGTATCAAATCGATCATCTTAACAGCGTATAATTTCGGATGTGAGCCGATCGCGTGTGGCAGAACTCGGAGTGGCACTCGGAGCGCGATCGTACAGGTGATTGTCCTGATAGAAATAAGGAGCAAGAGCCATGAGGTTTTGAACTAATTAAAAAAAAATTGTTCTTCCTCCAGAGTTCGGATTCTAGGGGCTGCGATGGGTAAATTCTGAGTTGTGATTTTAAGTTGTGACCGAGGAGTATTGCCATGTTGTTTAATCCGCGAGCCCATTTCAAAAACGGTGCGATCTTGGCGGCGATCGCCGCTGGCGTCGCCCTACCAGTTTTAGCAGAAACAGCCAATTTCGGCACCTTAACTTTATCGCGAGGTTTTGGCTCCCCAACAGCAGTTTTGAGAGGTTCCACAGGCGGCTCGTACTCTTTATCTGCCATTGCTAACGCCGATCGCCACAAAAACAAATGTTTGGGTTTTGCCACTCCAACTCCCGACCACATCATAGTCTTGCAGCAAGACTTTTCAAAACTCACAATCCAAGTCAACAGCGGGGGAAAAGACACAACCTTACTAATACAAGGACCCAACGGTAACACGGTGCGCTGCGGAGACGATACAGGTCAAAATAAAGATGCTGGCATTGTGGATACGGGCTGGGGAGCAGGCTCTTACAGGATTTGGGTCGGTTCTTTAGAACCCGGAGTAAAGTCAAATTATACCGTTTCAGTACAAGAGTTAGACTAAATTGCCAAATAGTTTGCTAAACTTGTCTATAATTGACCAAACAAAAAACCCTGGGTAAGCTTAATTATGTTTGCCGTCAAACGAGGGCTAAAATTGAATAACAACGAAGCGACTTTGATGGCCAAAAACGCAGAATTTCGGCGCGCGGTATTTAATAATTTCGGGTTTAGCTTGCGAACCAAAATGTAGATTGAGGGTAAACTTTCAGACTCGAAGGTGATTGATTAGGTGAAAAAAGTTCTCACCAACCACGTCAAGAAGCAACCTAAATTCGCTTGGATGGATCAGTTGTCGGGACGAGTTTACCAGAACGCCTTAATTGATCTCAAAGATGCGTTTAGTCGATATCGTTCTGGGAAAGCAGGTCATCCGACATTCGCTAGCAGTCGCCATGCTCAATCTTTTACAGTCGATTCATCCAATGGGAAATTTCTCCTAAGCGTTGGCAACACAATTAAGATTCCTACCTTGGGAACGTTTCGGCTTTACGAAGCCCGCTTAATGCGGTTTCGTGTCTCAAACTTTCACGCTCTCAAAATAAGGCAGTCGCTGGTGGGTCTCGTTTTGTGTTGATGCAGAACGCTTGCCAGTTCAGCAATCTCAATCAACTGTAGGAATTGACGCGGGCGTTAAATATGCGGCCACACTTTCAAACCAGCAAGTCTTTAATGCACCAAAACCGTTGAAGCAAAGGTTCAAAGAACCAGCGTAAAACTTACAAGCAAATCAGCCGAATTCACGCGCAAATAGCTTGTATTCGTAAAGATTTCCTCCACAAGTTAACAACTTACTTAGCCAAGACTTTAAATTTAATCAAGATTGTAGACTTGAATGTCTTGGGGATGATGGCTAATCACAAGCTGAGGGGGGCGATATCCGATCAGGGCTTTTACGAGTTCAAGCGTCCACTCGATTACAAATGCAAAATGTATGGATCAACTTTAGTGCTAGTAGACCAATGGTTGCCTAATTCTAAAACCTGTTCTAACTCTGGAAGCAAAAAAGATATGCCACGCTCGTCTTCGGACTTATGATTGTCCTGCTTCTGGTAGATATATCGATCGCGAACTCAACGCCAGTATGAATATTTTGAACTGGGAACCCTCGGCGGTCGGGGGATAGCCTGCGGATCTTGGGATTAGCCGTCTACCCAACAGCGTAGGAAGTAAACTCGGACGATCTAAAGATGGCTTTAGATAAGTTTAGATAAGTTTTACAAAGCAGAAAGAAGAAGTTATTCGTTAGTTGCCACCAATTCCCCATGGCCCATGGCCCATGCCCAATTCCCCACTCAGAAACTCTCCCCCTCTCCCACTCTCCCCCCATCCGGTAAAATTGAAAGTGGCGTGTTTAACCAAAATTGGTAACTCTGAAAGTGCTAAAGACCCTTAGAGCTGACTTCAGTATAATTTTCGATCGCGACCCTGCCGCTCGCAACTGGCTGGAAGTTTTGTTTTGCTACCCCGGTCTTCAGGCCCTAGTGCTGCACCGCCTCGCACACTGGCTTTACGTGCTGGGACTTCCCTTCATTCCCCGCTTGATTTCGCACATTGCTCGTTTTTTGACCGGAATTGAAATTCACCCGGGGGCAACGATCGGCAAAAGCGTCTTCATCGACCACGGTATGGGGGTTGTGATCGGCGAAACAGCGATTATCGGCGATTTTGCCCTAATTTACCAAGGTGTCACCCTTGGCGGAACAGGCAAGGAAAGCGGCAAGCGTCACCCTACCGTCGGCGAAAATGTAGTTGTCGGTGCCGGCGCCAAGGTACTCGGCAATCTCCTAATTGGCAACAACGTTCGCATCGGCGCAGGTTCCGTCGTGCTCCGGGACGTACCATCTGACTGTACGGTTGTAGGGATTCCCGGCCGCATCGTCTATCGGTCGGGAGTGCGGGTCAATCCCCTAGAACACGGCAGTTTGCCGGATTCGGAAGCTGTGGTAATTCGCTCTTTGCTCGATCGCATCGAGTCCCTCGAACAGCAAGTAAAAAGTTTGCTTCCTCAAGCATCTGTCTCCTTAAATTCTGTTCCCAATTCGCCTTCAGCATTCCCAACTTTAAATCAAACCAGCAATGTAGCTGTAGCTGAAAAAACCAAATTAGCAGTTGCCACCACTTGTCAGTTAAAAGATAAAGCAATTCAAGAGTTTTTTGACGGCACCGGCATCTGAGGAGTGAAAAATTAAAAGTTAAAAATCCCAATCTCTGTTTTTAATTTTTAATTTTTAATTTTTCACGGATTAACCGATCGCACAGACCAATTTCCCTCCGCGTCGCGCCGATAAAGCGACCGATTCTGCGGTTCCCCCCGCAATTCCAACAAATCGACAGTTTCCGGTTCTAACAACAGCAAGCAAAAATTAGGCAGCGGTTCGATCGCATTTGGGGAAGCAGAATCAAAAGCACCAGCCTCCGCTTTGTCTTCCCCCGGATGCGGCCAAGCAAACTGAGATCTAGCCGCCTCTGAAAGCTCCTGCCAAGCTGTGCGGCGCGACGAGCACAACTCTGCCTCTGGATAATCTGCCCCTACCAAAATCAGTTGTCCAGCAATCCGAAATTGTTCGCGAGTTTTGGGGAAATACCAGCAAATTTCCCCCCAAGGATAGAGGTTAATTTCCTCAGCCTTTTCACTGCGAATATCTGTAATAAATTTCAACTGATTAGTATCTCCTAAAAAGCCTCGAAACACCACAGTGCGGTTAGCCGGACGGCCGGTGGCGCGAACAGTTGCTAGTTGCAAGTAGCGGGCAAAAGCAAGACTGCGGTTGCGGTGGAGGGCGCGAGCTAAGGGCGATCGCCAAAGTGCTAAAGACATAATTAATAACCTATCATATGGGTAATGGGTAATTGGTAATGGGTAATTGGTAATGGGTAATTAGTGCCTTTTCCCTTCTGCCTCCTGCTTCTGTCCCCTAAACTCACAATTTACAACTCTTAAAATCTTGCTATTGGTAATTTTATGTCAAATTCACTTTCAAAACTCAAAACTATTGAAACTCCCCACAGCGGCTACCACTGGGACGGCAGTTCCAGGCGTTTTTTTGAAGGTTGGTACTATCGAATAACATTACCGATTCACGGACAATCCTTTGCATTCATGTATTCCATCGAAGACCCCAGAGGCGGTCAACCTTACAGCGGCGGTGCAACTCAAATTCTCGGTCCGAAAGATAGCTATTTGTGCCGCACCTTCCCCGATGTAAATAAGTTTTGGGCGCACCGAGAAAGCTTGGGTTTTGGACATTGGGGCAAAACAGATTTACAAATTAAACCGCAATATTTAGCTCCGCAAATATTCGACAGTCGCGTCGAAGAAGGGTATCAAGCTACTGCTACTTTGAATCAAGGTTATCTGCACGATCCGGGAAGCGGCAGCCGCTGTTTTTGGCAGTACGAAATTCAACCTATTTACGGCTGGGGTAACTCAGATGATATCCAGAAGTCTACGGCGGGAATGCTATCTTTTCTGCCCGTATTTGAACCGGGCTGGCAAATTTTAATGGCTCACGGTTTAGCCACGGGCTGGATTGATTGGAACGGCGAACGCTACCAATTTAAAGATGCTCCCGCTTACAGCGAAAAAAACTGGGGCGGTGCTTTTCCGCAAAAGTGGTTTTGGATTAATTGCAATTGTTTTCAAGGCGAAAAGGATTTAGCTTTAACCGCAGGCGGCGGGAAGCGGGGCGTGCTGTGGTGGATGGAATCGGTAGCAATGATTTGTCTGCATTACCGAGGAAAATTTTACGAATTTGTGCCGTGGAATTCGCAAGTTAGTTGGAATATTGAACCTTGGGGAAGCTGGAAAATGCAGGCTAGAAACAGCCAGTTTGAAGTTGAGTTAAGTGGCACTACAAAGAGTTCTGGTACTTATGTGCGAACTCCTACTGAAAAAGGCATGGCTTTTTGCTGCCGGGATACGACGCACGGCGAATTGCGCTTGCAACTGCGAGAATTGTTGGGGGGAAATGTTGAAAAAAATGGCAAGCAGCGTTCTAGAATTATCTTAGAGGCTCAAAGTTATTTATCTGGTTTGGAGGTTGGGGGCGGGCCTTGGGATGAAGTTTGGCGATCGAATTAAGTCATTAGTCATTAGTCAGCAATCAGTTAATAGTTAACAGTTAACAGTAGTCTGAACAGCCATGAGCAATTTACTCGGTTTGCAATTAGGTGAATTTTACCGCAGCCAGCGGTTACAACAAGCTCTCAAGGTGATTTTGGGACTAATTTTATGTTTTGGTACAATCTTGGTGCCGGCGGCAATTGCTAGTGCTGGCGGTGATTTGTCTCGCCAACCAGTCACCGAAATTACTGTTAGTTTAGGTAACGAAGCTGGGGAACTTAAGTTTTTTCCCAATCTGCTAGAATTTGAATCGGGCAAGCGCTATAAATTAGTGCTGACAAATCCCAGTTCGCAGAAACATTATTTCACTGCCAAAAACTTTGCTGATGCGAGTTGGACTCAAAAAGTTGAAGCTGGTAATGTGGAAATTAAAGGAAGTATTCACGAACTGGAACTTAAACCGGGCGCTATGGCAGAATGGGTGTTTGTTCCCATGAAATCGGGAAGTTACAACCTGCGGTGTACGGTAGCCGGACATACAGAGGCGGGGATGATTGGGAAAATTACGATCGCCTCTTAACGCCAGTCTCCCTCGCCTCACCGGACATCCTATTAAATTCCCATTAATTACCGACAAACAATCGATCGAACTTTCGGGCCTTCTACACGCTTTTCAAGTAGACTCTAGCGGAGCCATTGTCAGTCCAGCACGGCTCAATTGCATATGATAAAGTTCTGCTTGCTCTTGCGGGCCAACCCAGACGGTTGCCTGGCCTTCGTGGTGGATTTGGTTGGCGAGTTTCCAAGCTCGATCGCTCGTCATCCCTGGAATGTATTTCGTCAAACATTCCACAACGTGCTGAAATGTGTTGAAATCGTCGTTGAGGACTATTACCCGATAGTTGGGATAAGGTTTGCGGGTAACTTGACTCGATCGAACGGGTGCTATGGTTGGTGAAGAGGTCATCGCGCGAACAGCCACTAAAACTACAAAATTCGTAAAACAGTTACCGACGACACTATAACACAATTTCAGAATTTTTTAACTACTACGAAGTAGTTCGATCGGCTTCGGCGTTTATTTTCACTGCTGCGCCCTGCGTTGCACCGCGCCCGTCAAACTCAAGTTAATACTTATCTCAAAAAAGACTAAAGTCCTCACTACGAACCTATGAAGTTTGTAGTGAGGACTTTAGTCCTCAAACTCAGATGCTACTAAGCCGCAGCCAAATTTGCTGCTGCGAAATCCCAGTTAGCCAAATTATCCAAGAAATTAGTAATGTAGTCGGGACGGCGGTTTTGGAAATCCAAATAATAAGCGTGTTCCCACACATCCAAAGTCAGCAACGGAGTTTGGCCGTGTGCTACCGGGGTGTCAGCGTTAGCAGTTTTGGTAACTTTCAAAGTGCCGTTGTCTAAAACTAGCCAAGCCCAGCCGCTACCGAACTGAGTTGTCGCAGCAGTCTTGAATTCTTCTTTGAATTTGTCGAAGCTGCCGAAGTCAGCGTTAATTTTGTCAGCTAAAGCTCCTGTCGGAGTGCCGCCACCGCCCGGTGCGAGGGAATTCCAGAAAAAATTGTGGTTCCAAACTTGACCTGCATTGTTGAAAATGCCGGCTTTGGATGGGTCTTTAGCAGATTCCTTGACAATTTCTTCAAGGGATTTGCTCGCCATTTCCGTCCCTTCAATCAGTTTGTTGAGGTTGGTCACGTAAGCAGCGTGGTGCTTGTCGTGATGGAACGAAAACGTTTCGGCAGACATATGATCTGACTCTAGGGCGTCAGGGGCAAAGGGTAATGGTGCGAGTTCAAATGCCATTGTGTTCAATCCTCTCTGGATTACTTTTGGTTTTTCGGTTGACTTTCCGGCTTTTGTATGATTAAAGCCGAGAGTCGCTAGCTTGAGTTTATCAAGCTGTGGTCAATAATTCTTTACAATTTTCCTATTTTATAGCAGTTGCAGCATTTCAGCATTGAGACTTCTATTTTTTAGATATCAAAGCTACTTATTGCCGACTTCAGCTAGCATAAAGTCTCACTAAATGTCAAGCCACCTGAGATGCAAATAAAAGTGTGTGTGAAATTGTCAGCCGAGCGAAATTTTATGAGACTGATAAAGAGATTAAACCTGTAAATTGTCAAAGATTAACCTAAGTTCAATTAAGCTGTAAGAAAGTCAAACAACTTGCAGGATATGTCAATGGAAAAGCGTTTAAACAACTCGTCCAGTCACCCTCCTCAATGGTTGAATTAGCAATTACTCGTCACCGCTCTGGAAACATTCCAAGACTTAATTGTAATTTCTCTATGTATTAGTTTGTTTTGTTTCATGGTGCTAGAACTGCGAGAAATGTTCTTCTCGCTGCTACCTCATTTGAATTTCCAGGAAGTCACGGCAGGCAGATATTTTATTTCTATTAGTTTTAGTGGAATTATTTCGGTTGTTAATTATTTATTTCCCACAACAAAGAGTTTCTATCGGCGTAGCTGTGGAATTTTGTATTGTATCAGTTTTGGGAGAAGTGCTCGTGCGGGAAGTGCTGGAAACTCCCTGGGTTCAAACATTATCAACAGGTGCCTTTTTGCGGATTTTGGGACTGTTGTTGGTAGTCCGAGTTTGGTGGCCACCAACCTTCGAGGGAATTGACCCGGAACGTCGCATGGCTAGCAGAAAGATAAATTTTTCAGACCATGAATCTTCTGCCGCATCTGTTGCAGTCAATAGCAAGTTTAACTCTCATTGAATATGGCATGACAGGCGATTTTAGATTTTAAATTTACTCTGATATTGCTTGTCACATTACCAGCCATAATTTCCCGTAAAACTGAGATGTTGCACCATTGTCAAGAACGGGCTCTCCGGCCCGTTCCACAAAGAGTAGATTTTCTGGTAGCGTGGGCAGGAGAACCCACCCAAAAAAGGATTATTGAGAAGGATGCAAGATGTGAGATCAAATCAACCTGCAAACACAAGCTTCATCAGTCATTCCCAATTATTCTAATCTAAAATCTAAAATCTAAAATGGTATTACCCGTTCACCTGCAATTCCCCCAAACGAGCCAACACTTCTTTCGAGTGAATAGCCGGATTTATCTTCACAAAAGTTTCCCGCAAAACGCCTTCAGGGTCAATAATAAAACTGTGTCGCGCCGAGATAAAACTCATCCAAGAACCGTAAGCTTTACTCACTTTGCCGTCGGTATCAGCTAACAGGGGAAATTTTAAACCTTCCGAATCGCAAAATTCCGCGTGAGAGTTGACATCATCAGCGCTAATGCCGATAATTTGAGTATTCTTTGCCAAGTATTTCGGCAAGTCTTGCTGAAATCTCCGGGCTTCGATCGTACAACCCGATGTAAAGTCTTTCGGATAGAAATAGACTACCAGCCACTTACCGCGATAATCGGAGAGGGAGACTTGTCCGTCTCCGCTGTTTGTCGGCAAAGAAAACTCCGGCGCTGGTTGATTTAGCGGAGGAAGCTTGCCGCCGAGGGCAAAGGCGGGGGAGGGAAAATTAAAACTTAGAAAGGCTAGACAAACTGCCAATAAAGTGATAAAAAACTTGCGGCGAGACATCATAAATTTAGAAGTAGAACTGTACTTAACACAAGTTAACAGTTTTCTGATTAAATGGGTAAGGGCAATTCGCGGATTGCTTCTAAAACCCCAATATCACTCACTCAAATAGCAATTTACCCATGAGCGCTGCACTCCCGTTAACAGGCAAAGCTATAGTAGTCCAGATAATTAACGGTCAACCCGTTGCGATCGAAGTAGACGGCACTAATGCCCCGATTACTGGGGGAAATTTTGTTGACTTAGTTGAACGCGGCATTTACGACGGGGTGATGTTTCACCGAGTTGAGCGTCAGCCAGATCCTTTTGTGGTGCAAGGAGGCGATCCGCGCAGCAGGGATACGAGAATTCCGGCAAGTCAATTGGGAGCGGGTGATTTTATTGACCCGGATACCAATCAGGCGCGTTTTATTCCTTTGGAAATCAAGCCGCAAGGGGCCGCGCAACCTGTTTACAACCAAGTTGTCACCCAGACGCCACAGTTGCCGCACACTCGCGGGGCAGTGGCAATGGCTCGTTCTAATGCTTTGAATTCGGCTTCTTCGCAATTTTATTTTGCTTTGGATGCTTTGCCGTTTTTGGATGGTAAATATGCTGTTTTTGGCAACGTTGTTCAAGGTTTTGAAACGGTGAATGCGGTGCAGCAGGGCGATCGCATTTCGACTGCAAAAGTCGTTCAAGGAATCGTCCCCAGTCGGGTTTCTAGCATCATTACCGATGTTGAGTTCCTCAACGATTTCATTAACAGTACCAATTTGGTAAATCTGCCTTTGCGAGCCCTCAGATTGGCCAACACCCCGAACAACTATCAAGTCACTTCCCAAGACTCTCAGCAAAATCCCGGCGGTGTAGTGGGAGGTAGCGCAAACGATCGCATCCTCGGTGCACCCACGGATGAAGCAATTAACGGCAGCCAAGGTAACGATACCATCACTGGTGAAGTGGGTAACGACTTTTTGCGAGGTGGCAAAGGTAACGACTCCATTAGCGGCGGTGTTGGCAACGAGATTATCAACGGAAATCTCGGCGACGATAATCTCAATGGTGATGCTGGTGACGACTTTTTGCGGGGTGGCAGAGGAAACGATGTTTTAATCGGCGGCGATGGTAACGATGTTTTAATCGGCGATGTTGGCAGCGATACTCTCACCGGCGGTGGCGGTACTGATACGTTTGTTCTGGTTACGGGTGAAAATCTGGAGTTGGATGGGACGAGCGATATAATTCTTGATTTTAGGCCGGGAGATGGCGATCGTATTGGCTTAACCAGCGGTTTATCCAACACCTCATTCACCCAATCAGGCAGCAACACACTCATTCAATTTGGAGGAGTGACTTTGGGTGTCGTTCAAAATGCCACCCCCGCAGCCGTTCAAAATGCTGCTTTTGCAATTAACTTTTCTAATGCTGTCGTTGCCGATAACTTGCCTTCCAGAGACGCCGCCTTGAGTATTGGCTAACTTTAACAAGACTGACGCAATAATTATAGCTGTAAGGTGCGCGGTGCGCACCTTACCAATTCCCAATTCCCAATTCAACTAATACCATAGCTTTGTAATTTTAGAAACTGCATCTTGATAATAATCCATTCTCCCCTGCAGCTTAAAAAGCCCTGCTGCTTTCTGAAAATCCTCAAATGCTCCCTGAACCTCTCTCAATTTATATCTAGTCACTCCTCGGTTGAAGTAAGCTTTAGCAAAATCGCGATCGAGGCGAATTGCTGACTCAAAGTCAGCTAGTGCTGCCAGGGAATTTTGCATTTGCAGGCGGATAGCACCTCGGTTAAAATAAGCTTGGGTGAAATTGGGGTTGAGCCGCAGTGCCGAGTTGTAATCGGCGATCGCCGCAGTATAATCTTTTAAACGAGTCAGCATAAACCCTCGATTGCTGTAATACTTGGCTCGGCAAGGATTGAGTTCGATGGCGGTAGTTACATCTTCTACGGCAAACTGTTTTTCGCCTAATTTATAGCGGGCCATACCTCGATCGTTGTAAGCTGACGCGAATTGCGGATTAATGTTAATTGTGGCAGTAAAATTTTTAATCGCACCGTGCAAGTCTTGTTGTTTGAGCTTTTTTAAACCCTGAGTGTAAAACTTTCTGGTGCTAGCTTTTAAAATTGCCTCTTGTCGAGATTCAGCTTGCTCGGCCGAAAATACTTTGCCTGCAATATTAGGGAATCGCAAAGATTCGATCGAATGGAAAATAGTTGTGACAACTAATTGGCTCGGGAGAATGGGGATTGTAGGCATGAGAGGGGAAATGTTCAACTGTATGCTCTCATTTTCCTCGATATTTTACATATTGGCAGTGATATCCATACTCTCAGGAACGTGATATGTTTGATGAGATTCGGTGATGCTGGGGCTTGAGTTGTGTGAGGAGAGTTCGGCTTAGTTAGTGATGCCGATCGCAATTAAGAAAAATTAAGCCTACAACCGTTTAAATATAAGCTTTTTAGGCTAGCTGAACGGTTTCTTGATTCCCATATTCAGCAGTCCCTACCAGGATTGTTTGCAGGTATGCCCCTGCAGGAGCGATCGCAACTGCCCGCCACCAGTATTACTTTGTAGCGATATTCTGTCCGTAAATCCCGATCGAGCTTGCGGTCATCTTATACCGGGTTTTTCGGAAAAATATTAGTTTGGCAGCCAGGCATCTGTGAAGCAAGCGTGTTTCTCACTCAAAGCGCGTCTAAGACTGCCTGAGTTAAGTTTGTGCCTGCGCCCACCCTGATTAACATTTCACTAATATTTTTGAGTAATCTTGCTGAGGAAAGTTGCAGGTTATTTGTTATGCTTTGATTAGACATCAATAGTTTATGGCGCAAATTAGTGTCAATGAAAAGAGTTATGAGGTTGAAAATTTGGTTCGCAACAGTGTTGGCGATCGTCCTGTTCACTCTCAACTTAACTCCTCCTGTTATGGCAGCAAATGCGGAGGATTTGAGTCAGCTATTAAAAGATAATTGGTGCGTCAGTTTTTTGTGGAAGCAGTGCGATTTGAATGCTGTCGATTTGCGGGGAGCTAATCTCCAAGAAGCCAACTTGTCCGGCGCAAATTTGTCCGGCGCAAATTTGTCCGGTGCTAACTTAAAAAATGCTGACCTTTCAGGGGCAGACCTCAGCGGGGCTAATTTAGCAAATGCTGATATTTTAGGCACGGATCTGAGTCGAGCAAATTTGACAGAAGCTAATCTTAACTCCACAAAATTGTGGGATGCTAATCTGACCTTGGCAAATCTGAGTCGCGCCAATTTACAAGATGCTAATTTGTTAGATTCTAGACTTTGGGGAAGCAATCTCACCCAAGCTAATTTAACGAATGCGACGCTGCACGGTGCTGATTTGCAATATGCTAATTTTGCCGACAGTAATTTGACTGGTGCTGACTTGCACAGCTTCTTTTTCCGAGGTTCCAAACAAGTCACAAATTTGAGCAATGCTAATTTAGAAGGCGCTATTTTAGCAGGAGCAAATCTCAGAGGTGCGGTGCTGGCCGGGGCAATAATGCCAGACGGGTCTATTAATGAAGAAAGTGGCTTTAATTTAAAGTAAAGTTAAATTAAAGTCTGTCTGAATAATTTGCCTAACAAGCTTTCGGGCAGATTTCGCAGTCAAGGAATTATCTGGTGCAATACCCTGCGCCCGTTGCCAACAGCTTGTTGAGGATGCTGTCAAGATATCAATTTAACCAGGGTGCGATCGACCTTTCAACTCCCAAGCAGCGCCCGTTGCCAACAGCTTGTTGAGGATGCTGTCAAGATATCAATTTAAGCCAGGGTGCGATCGACCTTTTAGCTCCCAACCAGTAAATATCGCTAAAATCTTAAATCTCAAACCGAACCTGCGCGCATCTGTTACAATTTTCAACAAAGCCAGAACAGCCCCGAACCTGAAGTCACCTGCCTAGGGATACCAGCCCCCGACAGGAGTCGTGAAGAGCAAAAATATTAGATATTTAGTTTAAGCTCCCAGATTCATCTGTAGAGTCCCTCTAAAATCTAAAATCTAAAATCGATCGGCTGTGGAGTCAATCTAAAATCTAAAATCGATCGGCTGTGGAGTCAATCTAAAATCTAAAATCTAAAATCGATCGGCTGTGGAGTCAATCTAAAATCTAAAATCTAAAATCTAAAATCTAAAATCGACTGATGGAAACCCTGCAAACTCAACTTTACGAACTCGCACAATTTGCTAATAATTTAGTAAATACTCAACTGACAAACCTCAGTCTAGTCAGCGTCGGAGTCATCTTTCTGGCAGGGTTGCTAACGAGCTTAACGCCCTGTATGCTTTCAATGTTGCCGATCACGATCGGTTACATCGGCGGATACGAAGCAAAAAGCCGCCTGCAAGCCGCCGCCCAGTCGGCTTGGTTTTCCCTGGGATTGGCCACAACCCTCGCAGGTTTAGGTATTGTGGCATCATTTGCCGGACAAGTTTATGGGAAAATTGGCCTGGGTTTACCGATTCTTGTCAGCATTATTGCTATTCTAATGGGGCTGAATTTACTCGAAGCTTTACCCTTACAAATGCCGTCTTTCGACGCTGTGGGGTGGGTGCCGAAAGATTTACCGGCGGGCGTGCGATCGTACTTATTGGGATTAACTTTTGGTTTAGTAGCGTCTCCGTGCAGCACGCCGGTTTTAGCTACGCTATTAGCTTGGGTTTCCAAAACGGGAGATACCGTTTTAGGTGGTGTGTTGCTGCTGTTTTACGCTGCTGGCTACGTCGCTCCGCTGATTATAGCAGGTACTTTTACTGCTAGCATTAAAAAGTTGTTAGAATTGCGTAGGTGGTCGAGTTGGATTACGCCTGTTAGCGGCGTTTTGCTAGTAGGATTTGGCGTTTTCTCTCTGCTTTCCCGCATACTTCCTGTGTAAGCTTCGTAGTAAGGACTTCAGTCCTTATTTAAGGATATAGCAAACACTACGGAATGCGTGAATTAAGTTTTTTTGACAAACCGCGAAGACGCAAATAACACGAAGGAAGAAAGAAAGAAATAAAAGAGAAAAAATTCAAAATTGATTGAGATTTGCTCAATAAAAATAATAATATTTTGTTCATCTTTTGTTTTTCCCTCCTTTTTCTTCCTTCTTCCTTCTTCCATCCGTTACATCCGTTACAAAATCCGTTGCCGAACTTCCTGACATCCCTTACATCACTTACATAATCTGTTACCGAACTTCCTCCATAATTACCAATGACATCAAAAGAAGTATTTCTATCTAAACTATCAGAATGGGCGACTGCCCCTCAAAGATTTTTCAAGCGAGAAATCTTGCCGGTGCTAGCAGATTTGCGGCTGGCAATTATCTTGCTGCTGACGATCGCATTTTTCAGCATTTCTGGCACCGTCATCGAACAAGGCCAATCAGTACCCTTTTACCAATCTAACTATCCAGAACACCCGGCTTTGTTCGGCTTCCTAACTTGGAAAGTTGTGCTAATTGTAGGACTAGACCACGTATACCGGACTTGGTGGTTTTTGTCAATCCTAATTTTGTTCGGCAGCAGCTTAACAGCTTGTACATTTACCCGACAATTTCCCGCATTAAAAGCCGCCCGCCGCTGGAAATTTTATGAAGAACCAAAGCAGTTTGAAAAATTAGCTCTGAGTGCGGAATTAGAAACAGTTGCTTTAAGTTCATTAGAACCACTCTTGCAGCAAAAAAACTACCGCATATTTCGAGAAGGCGAAAAAGTTTATGCTCGCAAGGGCATAATTGGCAAAGTCGGCCCGATTATTGTTCACGCCAGTATGCTAATTATTTTAGCTGGGTCGATATGGGGCGCAATGACGGGATTTCTCGGTCAAGAAATTGTTCCCAGCGGCGAAACATTTCAGGTGCAGAATATCCTGGATGCGGGGCCTTGGGCCGGGCCGCAAATACCGAAGGATTGGTCGATGCGAGTTAATCGGTTTTGGATTGATTATACTCCCGAAGGCGGCATAGACCAATTTTACTCGGATCTGTCAGTTTTGGACAAAACAGGCCAAGAGGTCGATCGCAAAACCATTCACGTTAACGAGCCCCTCAGATACCGGGGAGTCACTTTTTATCAAGCAGATTGGGCAATAGCCGCCGTGCGAGTTCGCCTCAACAAAAGCCCGGTTTTACAATTGCCAATGGCCCAGTTAGACACTCAAGGTAAAGGCAGAATTTGGGGTGCTTGGATTCCGACAAAACCAGATTTGAGTGCAGGAGTTTCTCTGCTAGCAAAAGACTTGCAAGGAACGATGTTAGTGTACGGTACGGATGGCAAATTGTTAACTACAGTTCGCGCCGGCACAGCGGTGGAAGTTAACGGAGTGATGCTGGCAATTGACGAAGTTGTAGGCAGTACGGGATTGCAAATTAAAGCCGATCCGGGCATTCCTATAGTTTATACTGGCTTCGGGCTGCTGATGCTCAGCGTGCTGATGAGCTATCTGTCTCACTCGCAGATTTGGGCTTTGGAAAAGGACGGCAAACTATTCGTCGGCGGACGCACAAATCGCGCCCAGGTGACTTTTGAAAGAGAAGTTGTGGAGATTTTGGACAAGTTGGCAGAATCGAAAACAGCAGAGGAAAAAAGTGCGATTACTGAGACTTCTGTTGCAAGTCAAACCTAACCGTAGGGTGCGCAGTGCGCACCTTACACCAACTATAAATATCAAAAAGATTAGTTGAGTTTGTAGGCTGCGCCTTGCCAGATTTGTCGAGGTGATTAATGTGAACCGGAGAACAGCAGAAAACCTCTAAGCTGTTGCGGCTTTTAAATTGTATGTCAAAAAAAAATCCAAGTCTTGTGGGGTGGGCGTCCCGCCCGCGGAGAATATACAATTTAAATGCGCGACAACTTATTTCACCTTCCGATTTTTCACATTTCAAGTAATAAAAATTACTCTACGGAGTTTTGGTTTCAAAATCAAAACGCTGAAACGTCCGTCAATCGGTACTCTCCGGTGGGCGACAAACTCAACCGATGGCGAGTGTACACCCTACAAACTAGGATATTTTCAGCGTTTGAACGACTTTTTGACTACCTTGAGAGGGCTGCCCTGACGCACCCTACCATTACTTACTAATTTTATTAACAATCCTATTTCTTAAAACTATTGTGGGGTGCGCTTCGACGCCACCCCACAATTAAATCTCAATGACACACCAGCTTAATACCCGCCCTACTTCTGGTGCCGCACCTCAATCACGGTGTGGACGTTCCCCCGCGGCGAAAAATCGCCCTTAATCGTCGCTTCCAGCGGCGCGCAAGCTGCCACAAAATCGTCTAAAATTTGATTGATCGATTCTTCGTGAGAAATGTAGCGATCGCGATAACTGTTAACGTAAAGTTTCAGCGCCTTTAACTCTACCACCCGCTCGTCTGGCACGTAAGTAACGTGAATTGTCGCAAAATCTGGATAGCCAGAAAATGGGCACTTGCAAGTAAACTCCGGCAACGTAATGTTAATCGAGTAGCGCCGCCCGACTCGCGGATTGGGAAAAGTAATTAACTCGCCTTCCAAAATCTGGCGTTCGCCGTATTTCATTTCCTCGGTGCTTGACTTTTGCGACATAGTTTGTTCCGTTGCGTGGTTGTTCATAGCGATTCACTAAAAACTTGTAACATTAAATTAAATTTACGTTCAATATCTGTAACAAATATCTTGACGAATTGTGTTGCGATCGATCTAATTGCAAATACTCTCAGGCTAAACTAAAACAAGTTCACCCTCGCCATCTACAATTATGCAAAATACTACCTTATCTGACAATACTTCCCCTGAAAACTCAAATAGTTACTCTCCATCGGTACCGATTTCCCTCTATCGAGAAGTCACGGCGGAGCTGCAAGCAGCCCAAGCGATGCTCGACTCCCTCAAAACCCACAATCAGCAATTAGTCCAACAAAATCAACAACTGCGGCGAGAAGTAGAAACAGTAATTCAAGTATCCCAACAGCTACAGCAAGTAGTCAACTCGGCTCAGAGCGTCACCCAGACAGGGATGCCTCAAATGCCGTCAGTCAAATTCAATTTCAGCGTTCAACCTCCGCCTCCAGCACCTGCAACCTTGCCGACTAACTCTGCCGTACCTCAACCACCTCAGGCAGTGGCTTTCCCCTTTCCCCTACCCGAACCGGAGCCAACAGCCTCCCCGATGCCGGAGAAACTTCCAGAAAAATTATTTACAGAGGTGCCGGAAACTCCTTACCGCGTGCGCTCTCAACCCAAGAAAACCTCCGAATTAAGCGGATTGTGGTTGGCAATCGCGATTTTTCTGATTGTCATTGCCGCCTTCGGCGCAGGTTATTTAGTGGTTCGCCCTTTGTTGAAAGGGAAGTAAATTTCAACAAGAATCCCACGACTCGAAGCGTGGGATTTTAAGCAGAACCTAGCATAAAATGTTGAAAGTTACGCTAATTAGCCCTTATACTCTGGCGGCACTCGTTTCTACTGCACGAGGCGCATACTGCTCTTCACAAGCAGATTCTAGGATGCCCACCCCGGGCTCGAAACCGCGCGTAAACTCAGTGAGTTTTACCTGTTTAGCTTCCAAAGCTGTCTGTAGCACCTTCATGGCTCGGTGAGGGTCGCCGGCCCCGCAGAAAAATAAGTCTGCAGCAAAATAACCGTGTTCAGGCCAAGTATGGATCGCTATATGAGACTCTGCCAAAGTAGCAGTAGCTGTCACTCCGTGAGGACTAAACTGGTGTACGCACAAATCGATGAGAGTAGCTCCTCCGGCTTCGATCGCATCGAGTATGGCGCGGCGGATACGTTCAGGATCGTTGAGCAGGTCTCCTGGAGACTGCCAAGCATCAGCGACCAGATGGGTTCCCAATTGTTTCATTCTGCGGGGTTTTACCTCTAACTCATAATGTCTCAAACCTTTTGACGATAGCACGGTGTCCGTAAATTTTCAAGTAAATTCTAAAAATATTTCAAAAATAGCGGCCAGCGCGATCGCACCGGGTTTTTTTTGGTACTTTGGCCCTGGTCGAGTGCAGGTTGAGTTCGATTGGAGTTCGATAAGGGCGATCGATATTTCCTGCCGCAATCGGCTTTCGCTAGAATGCGGTTAAAGCCCAACCGCCTTAATTTGCTCCTGGCGATGGAGAAGCCAGAAACCAGCAAGGGCTGGCACTCTTGGCACCGCCCCTACATAAACCGGGTTTCTCTGTCTTCGGTTTTTTAAGGTTGAGCTACTTAATTATGGTTAATCAACTTATCAATCCCGGCTGTGAGTCGCTCCATTCGGCAAAATCGCCCCGCCCAAAGCTGCTTCATTCAAATTAGCAACATTCAAGCTCGCCCCAATCAAATTAGCCTCCGACAAATTAGTTCCTGTCAAATTCGCCCCGGTCAGAGAACTCAGCAGCAAACCGGCTCCCGACAAATTGGCGTGACTCAAATTAGCCCCCCGCAAATCCGCTTCCAGCAAGCTAGCACCCGACAAATTCGCACCGCTCAAATTAGCTCCCCGCAAAGAAGCTTTGTTCAAATTTGCAGCTCTCAAATCAGCATTGTGCAGAATCAAACCATTCAAATTGGTTTGACTCAAATTAGCTCCTTGCAAGTGCGCACCGCTCAAATTAGAGCCATTTAAATTAGCTCCTTTCAAGTCAGCACCACTCAGGTCAGCACCGCTCAAATTAGCAGCGCAAATACAAGCCTCCCGCAGACTTGCTTCGCTCAAATTTGCTCCAACCAAATTGACACCGCTGAGATTTCCGCGATTGAGATAAGCCCGAATTAAAGTTGCTCCGCTCAGGTTCGCCCCGTTCAAATCAACCTCGCTGAGAATCGCTCTAGTCAGATTTGCTCTGCTTAAATCAACCCCGCTCATAATTGCTCGGCTCAGCGTCGCCCCGCTCAAATTAGCCTCAGTTAGTTTCGAGCCGCTTAGCAAACAAGCTCCTACTAAGCTGGCTCCAGTCATCACAGCTTTGCTCAAGTCAGCCTGAGACAATATTGCTCCGCTGAGATTGGCTCCGCTAAAATCTGCTGCGAGCGCCACAGTTCCAGTTAAACTACAACTGCCGAGGTTAGCTTCAATTAATTTCGCCTTAGATAAATTAGCCCCGCTCAAGTCTGCACCGTTTAAATTAGCTCCAATTAGTTTGCTTCTAATTAAGTTGGCCTCTTTCAAATTAGCGCTGCTCAAATTTGTTCGACTGAGATTAGCTTCACTCAAATGAGCTGCAATGAGGTTAGCCCCTCGAAAATCTCGTTCCCCATTTCTATGTCTAGTTAAAAGTTCATCGGCACTTAAAAGCTCAGTGAAATTCATAAAAAAATTGAGTGAGTTTCCTTAATTTCTCGATGTTCTATGTTGTCTGAAAGTTTGTACTATCGTGTTTGGCAGTAAGTTTTTTCAACCAATACTGCCGAGCGTAACAGTTGTCACAACTGGTTGATTCCTAGCATCACCCTGCTAACTTAGTTATAACTTACGAGAAACCGGGTTTATCGTAAAAAATCTGGGGTTGGTCAGCGCGCAGTCATGAATAAACCGAATTTCTCGGCGCGTTAAGCCCTGTAAGTCTGATTTTGCTAGTAATTAGTCGGCGGTTGATGTTAGTGATTAGCAGTTAGTTGTATTTATACTAACTGCTAATCACTAACTATTAACTGCTAACCCTTTACCAAAATACCGAGAAGTTGTGGATCGCTGTTGTTAAGGTCGATCGTCGAATATGTGGGGTATTGCTGGCGCGCTCTGCGCCGCATTCTGACCCGAAAAATTGCTGGTACAGACGATCGAATTTATTAGTGCAATCAAGAAACAAGATATCGGAGCTTCAACCCCGAATGCCTTCTACATAAGTGCCTTCTATCTTCGATCGCCCATGAAAGCAGAGCCCGGTCAGCTCAGCTAGTTTCACCTCCCCCCACTGTGCTGCGCACAGCGTGAAATCCAACAGGAAGGCTGTTTCCCTCGGAGTGCTGAGCGAGTCGCAGGCGAAGCCAGCAATACGCTGCCAGTAGCCTGAGATTTCGCGAAAAAATGCGCCGCGAGCCATCGTGCTCCCGCGCTGCTGTGCTTGCTGTCAATCTTTACTCGATCCATGAGCGCTTGCGGTTCTAATTAACAGAACGCCCGACACCAGACGCGCTCCCGGACATAAAAGCTTTTCCTGGGCTTCTCAAATGCTTCGCTGAGGCATTCCCAGAAAAACTGTATTCCTTTAGCAGGTCTTGCCAACGGCAATTGGGTTGCTACAGCCAAGCAATGACCAGCCCAAGTCTTGCCCGAAGGCTCCGACAATATTATTATTCTAATAGTTGCCGACCACCGCAGGCCGTACTCGGCGCGCGGGACTGCCTATTTCACCTGTATAAGTTGCTGAAAGTAGCCGCCCCATAATTAAAGATAGTCGCTCTTTGACTAACCGGGCAATATCTGCTGGAATTTATGTCATCAATTTTGATAATACTGCGGGGTTTGCAATCGAGCAGTAGTGAGTGTTACACACTAAAAAAACACTGCGGGTTTAGGATGTAAAAATTAAGGGAGCCGATCGAGCCACCGGCGGAAAGCCCACCTTGCCAATCAAAATTAAACTTTTGACAGGTCGCTTTTTTTTCAGTTTCCAAAACAAAACAAAAGCCGGCTTTCAGAGAAAAAGCCGACTTTTGAGATAATTTTAGCGGCAAAGCTGACAACGCCTAGCTCGCCGGTGTTGGTTCGATCGCTTTCCACAATCCGAGTGCGCGAATGCGACTATCATGCCGGAATTAGAAACAATACCCAAACAAAGTCTGAATGAAGTATCAAACCCGACGGTTGCCGGTAAGGCCCTGATTGGGATCGTAAATAGCAGCCGTAGTATCAACCCCTGGAGTGCCAGGAGCGCCGTAATCAGCCCGAGCACTATCGACGCTGCTGGGATAGTCGTAGGTGTTCCAATGCTGAATGCCTCCGCGGCTCAGAATGGTTTCAGCTTTAGCGACTTCAGCTTCGCTGCCGTCAAGCAGTACCAAGTAATCTCCTCTCGCCACTCGATCGTTGTATGCTCTAGCTTCCTCTTCGGGAATTCCCAAACCGACTAAAGCTCCGATCAAGCTGCCTGCTGCCGCCCCCAAAGCAGTACCCGCGAGTGTAGTGGCGATCGCCGTAGCTGAAGCTCCTGCCAGCATAATCGGCCCGATTCCCGGAATGGCCACTAGGCCCAGACCTACCAACAAGCCTGTCAAACCGCCCAAAGTGCCGCCTGTGAGTGCGCCCTTAGTCGCTCCTTCATCCGCCTTGTTGTCGGCGCTGTCGTGCACGTCAATGCCTGCGATGTCGCCTTTAGAGTCAGCATCCTTGGCGATGACCGAAACCCGATTCATATCGAAACCGGCAGTTCTAAGTTCTCCCAGCGCCTGTTCCGTCTCGCGGCGGGTTGAAAATACTCCCACTGCGCGCTTCTGGTGGCCCCCAGCTCTGCGGCCGGTGTCTGCAGGCACATCGTAAATGCCCCAATCCTGAATGCCCCGCACGCTCATAATTCCTTCGGCTGTGGCAAGTTCGGCATCTGTTCCTTCTACGAATACCAAATATTCACCGCGCGAGACGCGATCGCTATAAACTTTAGCTTTTGCTTCGGGAACTCCCAAACCGACCAAACCGCCGACCAAACCACCGGCAGCAGCCCCAATCGCGCCTCCGACTACAGTATCCGCCAGCAGAGTTGCGATCGCGCCCCCCGCCATCACCGGGCCAACTCCCGGAATTGCCAGGGCCCCAATACTTCCGAGCAACCCAATCAAACCACCCGTCACTACTCCCGCTGTCGCACCTGCTTTTGCGCCGCCGCCCACTTTGTCGTCGGTACTCTTACCAGCGCTAGCGCCCGCAATTTCGCTGCTATCGAGATTTTCCCCAACTACGGAAACTTTATTCATCGGAAACCCGCTACTTTGGAGTTCCATCAGGGCTAGTTCCGTATCTCGGTAATTAGAAAATGATCCTACAGCTCGCTTGTGTTGACCTAAAGCCATTTTTTTTCTCCTGCAAATTATACTACTTTTACACAACCACAGAATTTATGCTCTGCCATCAATCACATTTAGTCATTTTTTCCCAACATTTTTCATCGGTCGCTGGGAATAACTTCCCGCTCTATCTTCAGGCTGGTTTCAAACTCTTTATCGGCATCGAAATCGGAAATTGGGAAGGGGAAGTTGCAGGTATTACGCGAGTTTTGAGTGCGTGAATTTTAAATTAAATTTAAACTCTTTAACTTAAAACCCCGATCTCCCTAGTAGAGTCACCTAAGCGTTGCGAGCCGCTGCGAAAGCAATCTTACAATGCCAAACTTTTCCCTCTTCCCTCAGACTTCTCTCCTAGATAACTAAATCCTTCTTCCTTCTTGCCCTCGGACTTCTTCCTTCTAATTTATTGATTGCTGCTAGGCGATGCGGGTGCAGCGGGGGCGACAACAGCCGTAACATTGACATCTTTAACACCCTTAATCTCTTTAGCTAGTGGCTTAATTTTAGCTAAATCAGTTTCATTGGGAACTGTGCCACCTACCGTGACCAGCCCATCTTTTGCGTCAACAGTTAGCTGACCTTTAGTGATGTTTACTTCTAACTTCGAGCGCACTTCACTTTGAAGGTCGCCATCGGCTCTTATTGCATCGCCGCCCGTCACATTGTTGCGCTGTTCTCTGGCCCTGATATCAGAATTTGCTTGTGCTTTGCGAACATCGCTAGTTGCGTCACCCTGAGTTTTTTGAACTGTCTCGGCTGGGGGCGGGCTATTGCGATTTTCTGTGGTAGAGTTAGGAGAATCAGCGCTAGTTTTAGCTCCTTCGCTGCAAGCAGCAGCTCCAAATAATAGGATGCCGCTCAGGATAATTGGTGTTAGTTTGTTCATAATATGTTAATAACCTCCGGGTAAGCTTTTGATGAGCCTGACTTCGTTGAGCCAGATTAAGCACTACAGAATCTTTGTTTTTGTTTTCTGCGTTTGTTTTTTCTTGGATTTAAAAATCCTTATCTCAAATATATAAACTTGAGGAAGCAGGTACATCGCTCCACAGGTGTAAATTTTATCTATGTCGTTAGATAGAGTACAAAAAACAAAATTATGTCTTAGCTCCTATTTAACTTAATTAGTCGGGGAGGCACTATTCCTCAGAAACCCGGTTAATTGCGAGATTTTGAGTTACTAAAGCGAATATTTTCCTCTACACCAAGTTTAAAAGCGTAAGTTATATTAATAAATTCGATCGCTACTCCTAACTAATTTTGCCCTCTTCCCTGTTCTCTCAACATCTATCCGTTTCTCGTACAGGGCTGGTTGCCGAACTTCCGGCTTCAAAACAAACGAAAAGAGTCAAGAAATTTTTGAGCATTTTCGGGTTCTGGGGTCGTAGCAACCAGCCCGTAAACGCGCGTTTCCACCAAAAAAACTTGACCTACACCTACAGATTCAGTCGGCGAAAGCTGCTGAAACTCAAACTCTTTTCCTGGATAGCCTCCGAGGGAAATATCCCGCACTTGCAACAATTTTGCATTCGCCCCCACGACAAAGAAATCAACGGCATTATTTAAAGTAATTTTAATATTATTGTTGCTTTGCCGGAAATCTAGGTCAAAGTATTGAAGTAAATAAGTTTCTTTGTTTTTTAAGATCGATCTGTATGTATGAGCGGTAACTTGAGTTGAAAAAGTTTCCGAATTAATTTTGGGAGTTCCCGGCATATCGATCGCAAACTGACCCATCGCCGAGCAAAATGGCTGCCACTCTGGCGTCTGAATTTCGGCCCGCTGCGGGGCTGGTTGAGATGCAGCGGGACGGGCAAACTTGACAGGGTATAAAAGTAATGTAGCAGTAACTAGAAGTAAATACAAAAATTTCATTTGGGTAAAAATTATATATGCCCGATCGATCTGCGCTAGCCTAGAAATATATCCGCAAAGGGGGGATTTATGCTGAATATTATATTTACTCAACGGCGAGGCAACTCTCAAGGTCGATCTAAAACCAGTAAAACCAATAAAACCAATATACTCGCTGCTGTAAATACTTGGCTGGCTGTGTGTATGCTGGCTGCTGTCACAGCTTGTGCAAACAGCCCCAACAGCAAGGCCCTCGAAGAATCATTAGCCGCCGATCCCAAATTAAAACAAAATCCCGTGGTTTTCTCTTCTGCGCCACCAGCGACAGCAATTGAGACAAACTCTACCGCCAAACTTCCTCCCGATTTCCCGACAGAGATTCCACTCTATCCTAATGCTGAGTTAATCGAAGTTGCTGGGCAAACCGATCCGTCGCAAAAAAATGTGCGGCTGCGCTGGGAAAGCACAGATCCGGTTAATTCGGTTCAGAACTTTTACTCCACAGAGTTTGGGCGTCGCAACTGGGAAATAGTCAGCCGCCCCACCGCCGAGGGACAAGGTTCTTTGGTAGCAAAACGAGATAATTTGCAGGTAACAGTGTCGCTTTCTCCTACTCAGAAAGTAGGGGGTTCTACAGAATTTGCGATCGACTACAGCAAAGAAAGCCCAGCAATTGCTGCCAGTCCCCAACCTAATAATTCCGAGTCTAGCGCATCTCCAACCGCTTCACCAACTCCATCTAATTCAGAGGGAACTACTCCAACGCCATCCGCCTCGCCAAAATCAGCAAAAGTTAGCCAACAAGACCGCCAAATTCCTCAACAGTTGCGGCAGTATGTGGCAGATTTAACTCAGTTGGAAGTGCTGAAAGTGCGAGCGACAGAAAATGCTAATTTAGAAACTGCCAGCACTTTGCCAAAACCCAACAAAATTGTCACGCGCCGCGAATACGCCCGCTGGTTAGTAGCAGCTAACAATCAAATTTATGCTAGCCGTCAAGCCAAACAAATTAGATTAGCAGTAGACTCTAGCGAAGCGGCCTTTTCTGACGTACCCAAAACTGACCCAGATTTTTCAGCAATTCAAGGTTTAGCAGAAGCCGGTGTAATTCCGAGTTCGCTTTCGGGGGAAACTAAAGATGTAAAATTTCGCCCGGATGCACCTTTAAGTCGCGAAACATTGATTCTTTGGAAAGTGCCTTTAGATACTCGTCAAGTTTTGCCGACAGCTAACATTGAGGGAGTGAAAGAAAAGTGGGGTTTTCAAGATGCTTCTAAGATTGATTCCCAGGCATCTCGGGCTGTTTTAGCTGATTTCAACAATGGAGATTTGGCGAATATTCGCCGCGTTTTTGGTTTTACTACTCTGTTTCAGCCGAAGAAATCAGTGACTCGAGCCGAAGCTGCTGCTAGTTTGTGGTATTTTGGCGTTCAAGATCAGGGATTGTCTGCTAAAGATGCCCTGGAAGCCAAATCTCAACCAGCCCCATAGAGTTGTTTGGGGTGGTTAAAAGTGTTGAACGAAGCATCTGCTTACCAATACCAAGAAACCGGGTTTTTTCTCTGTAACAAAACCCGGTTTTTGCGTCCAAGACTGACGAAATTGTACCAAGTTTTGACAAATCGGCGCGCGCTCGCCCGCCAGAAAAATTGCAGCTTGGGTTTCTAGGATTTCTGTGAATATGATATCAATTCTGGTAACACCGGAATCATATAAACGCAGGAAACGGCAGTGCCGTTTCCCTACCCTGATTAATTGTAGGGAAACGGCACTGCCGTTTCCTGATTGTGGGTAATATAATTCCGATGCTACCGGATTTGATACGACTTACCCAGAAACCGAGTTTTATAGACAAAAATGTGCAGTAAAACGGGAGGGATATCGGTTAAAAAACCCCGCTTCTTTAATCCCTATGCGCTCCTTCATTGTAAAAAATCCTTTCAAACACTATACATCGGCTTCTCTGTGGCGGTGTGCACCCTACGGGAGAGATTTTTTTGCCTTAATTCTTAATCTTAATTTCTGTATCCTTCCACACAACCGCTGCTTTTTGCGGGCAAATTTTGTACATATTTTAAGTAATACTTTGTTCAAAACTCTCAGTATGATTCCGGATGCGGTAGCGGCCTTAAGGATAAAAGAAAAAGAGTGTTTGAGTTCTGGGAGAGCGTTTTTCAATGTACAATATTAACCTATTTACCCCGCAAGACATGGCAAAATGCAGCTTAGTCCTGCGCCAGTTCGGTAGAAATACCGCTAGTATGGAAGCTAGCAGTCAGAAGATTGTTAAATATATTTACCAACATTTTTGCGATTCGGAAACGGGAGAAAATACCTGTGCCTTAGTGCGTTTGTTCAAAACTCATCCCTACGGGGAATTAGAAGACTCATTACAGCAATCCGCCCGCCGCTTGATGAAAGGCAATTCCCCCGCCGCCGACATGAAATGTTGGACTCTGCTAGCAGCAGCAGGCACAGAACCGCAGTGGAATTCTCGGCATACAGCAGCCGAAAATACCGCTATTCCGTTAGTTAGCGCCAAATTAGTGGCTCAAATGCCGGCGATTTCGGAAATAATCCGGCAGTTCGGTTTAGACATCCCTACAGTCCTCGGAATTGAGCGAGAAAGGTTCTTGCAATTAGAACCCGCAGTATTAAATATTTTTCACGTATCACAGGCAAAAGGCAGCCCCTTTATTTCCGAACAAAATTCCTTAATTATCCCCTACCAAATCAAGTCTGTGTTGGGATTTGGGGGACTTCTGCGGTCTGGAAGTTTGTTTGCTGTAGTGATGTTCCTGAAAGTTAAAATTCCCGACACCACGGCTGAAATGTTTAAATATTTAGCACTGAGTGTCAAAACAGCCTTGTCCCTTACCGACGGAAAAAATGTTTTTCACCCTTCACATAATTTCTCAAACATTATAGGTCATAAAAATATTTATGACACTCAATTCCTAGAATATCAAATAGCAAACTTGATTCAAATGTTGGATTTTTCAGAACAGGAAATGCTCAGGCAAGCAGCTCGTTTTCAAAGGACTATTGACAAATTGCAGCGCGAAATTGCCGATCGCAAAAACAAGGAACAACCTTTGCAAAAAAGCCGCGATCCATTCACCGACATCCACAATTTTGCCGAAGATGCTATTGTTAGCTTCGAGGAAAATCAAGGAATTCAGCGTTTCAATCAAGGTCAAGAAAAGATTTAACCCAAGCTATGTGTTTAGCAACCGTTTTTTTTGAAAAAACGCGTTGCTTGGTGTTGTGTTTTTTGACTGCATTGAAACCTCTCGAAAATTATATTATGCCGCTCGCGCAACCGCTATAAAATTGGTAGTGAGGACTTCAGCGGCTTCTGGATGCTAAAATCACGCCGTACCAGTTATCTATTGGTATTTGCTTTCTGATCCGAAATCCTAAGTTTTCAATAACTTGTCGGGTTTCGGCGTGAGTGTGACCCGACCACAAGTGATATTCTACAGAAAGGTGTTGCACGAGTTGCCAAGTATCTCGATCTTCAAATAACAGCCATTCTGCACCTTCGCAGTCTACTTTGGCTAAGTCCACGCTGCCGCCAATTCGCTCGATCGCCCTGCGAAATGATACCATCGGTATGTCACCGCTTTCGCTGACAGTCGATCGGGTTTTTCCCGAGACTTCCCGAATGTCGAGGACTACTTTACCATTTTCGGCTCCTACAGCTTCCAGAAAATATGTAAAGTTTGCGATTTGAGATTGATGTTTGAGGTAATTTTCCAGGTTGCGGTTAGGTTCGTAGGCATGAATCACGGCCTGGGGAAACCTGTTTCTTGCAGCAATTGGAAACAACCCGACATTGGCTCCAATATCAATAATTGTCATCAGCGATTCAGATAATTGTTCTACTCCGTAGCAGTCGTCTAAAAGCACTTCTATAAATTCTCCATCCATGCCTTTTTCTGAAGGCAAGTTTACATTTTGGCGCTTTGCCAGTACAATCAGATTGTCGGGCAAGTTAAAGTTAGCAACTCTGTTAAACTTGATGCCTAATTTGCGGGCCCGAGTTTGTCGTTGCAGAAGTCGAAAAAATTTAGCGAAAAACATAAATGAAATAACATAGTTATCTGTATATTAACCTTCGCTAGCAAACCAGAAAATCAAAAATGTTAGAATTCGATCGACTGTTCCAAACTATCGAAGAGTTAGTGATGCTCCACTCCCCCAGCGGTGCGGAGTCGGAAATTAACCAGCGGTTGATGGAAAAATTCGCCGCCCTGGGAGTGAATGCTTGGGTCGATCGCGCGGACAATGCGATCGTCCTAATTCCCGGCCGCAATCCCCAAAGGTCGATCGCCATTACCGCCCACAAAGATGAAATCGGGGCCCTAGTCAAAACAATAGGCGATCGCGGCCGCGTAGAAGTCCGTAAATTGGGCGGCGCCTTCCCTTGGGTTTACGGCGAAGGCGCGGTCGATTTATTGGGCGACAAGCAAACAATTAGCGGCATTCTCAGCTTCGGAAGCCGCCACGTATCCCACGAATCCCCGCAAAAAGCTCAGCAGGAAAAAACTCCCCTCAACTGGGAAAATGCCTGGATCGAAACTAAATGTACCGCCGAGGAATTAGCCGAGGCCGGAATTCGACCGGGCACGCGGATGGTGGTGGGAAAGCACCGCAAACGCCCGCTGCGGTTGAAAGATTGGATCGCGAGCTACACCCTCGACAACAAGGCTTCTGTGGCGATTTTGCTGGCTCTGGCGGAATGTTTGAAAGAGCCTGCGGTGAATGTTTATTTGGTGGCTTCGGCGAAGGAGGAGGTTGGGGCGATCGGCGCTTTGTATTTCTCGCAGCGGCAACAGTTGGACGCGCTGATCGCTTTGGAAATTTGCCCTCTGGCGCCAGAATACCCGATCGAAGATGGCGAAAGCCCGGTTTTGTTGGTTCAGGACGGCTACGGAGTCTACGATGAAGGGTTGAACGGGGAACTGCGCGCAGCAGCCTCCGCAGCCGGCGTAGAGGTGCAGTTGGCGGTAATTAGCGGTTTTGGGAGCGACGCTTCGATCGCCATGAAGTTCGGCCACGTGGCCCGCGCCGCTTGTTTGGCTTTCCCCACCCAGAACACCCACGGTTTTGAGATTGCTCACTTGGGGGCGATCGACAATTGTGCTCGTATCCTCAAAGCTTACTGTGAGGAGCTTTGGGACGACTAGAAAAAAAACTTTCCCAAAGTAGTTGACAAATTAGGAAAGATTAGTTAAGGTAATAAAGGTGCGGAACACAAGCAAACGCAACGCGCCCCCATCGTCTAGAGGCCTAGGACACATCCCTTTCACGGATGCGACGGGGATTCGAATTCCCCTGGGGGTATTGAAAATTTAACTCTGATATCAAAGTGATATCTAGTATGTGGGGTAGGCATCTTGCCTGCCCCTATTGCTATTAGGACTTACGCACGGGTGGCCAGAAACCGGGTTTTTGGCGAGAATACTTGGTGAGAGCCCGCAGCAACGGCAAAAACCCGGTTTCTTTAGTTTGTTTCTTTAGTTTTGATTCCTAAGTCCGGTTATTGTCTGCTATCGGCATCTCCTGTTGTCTGGTGAAACGATGGATAGGTGAGGAAATGCGATCGCATGACGGGTTAATCAAGCAAGGGGCGATCGCTATTTAACAGCTAATCAAAGGCTTTGCTGACTTGAGTAGTGACAGGAGGGATCTTGCTAAAGCTTTTCACCAAACCTTGCTCAACTAGGCTTATCCTTAGATGTTGATTCAGGTACTTGACCAGCATTACGGACGTTAATAAATTTACCTAGCAGATCGAACCAAAAGGGCGCACCCATCGCTATAGCCCCAGCACTCAACAGCCAACCAAAGATAAGTTTGATGATTCCTAATACCCAATCCCCAAGTTGAGGTTTAGCGGGATATCGGGGATTGACTTGGTTTTTAAATTGTTCCCTTGTAGACCAGCCAAGAGGCATAGTTATATTATCCAAATAGCTGTTAATTTGATTTAAACTCGGCTCCTTATTTTCAGCAACAACTTTAGCGGCAAGTTGATTGATACTAGAGCGCAAAGCAGTATCTTTGTTTAATCTTTCAAGGATGTGGAATGTATCAGCATTGAGCGCCAGTGTAACTACCAAGCCAATCAAAAAAGTAAACCCCTTAACATTCCGATTGTAGACACCAGATGCTCGCTCCATCGACTGATCGAACCAAATTCTGATCTCCTTTTCTAAAGACTTAATTCCCTTCTCACTAGCACTAGCTTTCCTTTGAGCTATTAAAGCGATAGAATAAATCCGCCGTTGTATTTCTGGGTCTAGTTTTTTATTCTCCTTGATTGATTCTACGATGTCATCAATTGTTCCTGAAGCGTTAAAATCGTAATCAGTTTGGATAATTTCCAGCAATGTTGCCGCAAACATTTTTGAAGAAATATAGGAAGGACCGACAGAACATCGAAGAATTTTTCTTTGATTCAGAGATCGAATCAGAGGATGATTCCACAGCTCATTAGCAATTTTTTGGGCTTGTTTAGCGGACGGATCATTTGCTTCATTGTCACCAAGTATAATTTGGATGGCTTCTTTCAATTGTTTAGCTCTCCATTCTAGAACTGTAGCAATTAATTCTTGAATGCCTGAAACTAAAAAACTGAGAATTAAGTAAATGAAAAACAAGCCAATAGCCACATTCAACATCGCGGGTAAGTTCATAGTTTAAAACCTGTTTACATAAGGAAAAAATTAGTATTGACAATCAAGTTGGAGAGCGATCGCACCTTGCCTTTAAAAGCAGATGCGATCGCGACTCAATATAACGGACAGACCTTTTGCCGAATTTAGTTCAGTTTTCTCTACAGCCCTGTGATAAAAGCTCTCAAGTCATTAGCACGGTTCAGCCAACCCTGCAAAAAGACATCTTGGGAAGAGTTTTCTCTAACTCTCCTGTGATGGTAAGCAATTCTGCCATCGATAATATTCAAGGCTGTTTCTTTGTTATTGTTAACTCGCAGTCCACTTTCAGTTTGCAGCCCAAAAATTCCATCAACGCCAACTCCTAATGCTTCCTGTAAAAACAAAATAGCACCCGTGACACCAAACAAGACAGCAGTATCAAAATGCACTATAGCTAGAGGCAATATCATTGAATCAGCCTGAGATGGTTTCCAATACATCTCGGAGTAGATTTCCATCACTTCGGTGTCCTCAATAAACTCCACCTCCTTGGTGCGCAGTCCTTTGTCGATCCTGTAGGTGTTATAAGTGTCCTGGGTAATTCCTTTGTTTGTCTGCCCGCCTAAATCAACTAGGTTATCGACAAAGCCTCCTTCCCATTTCAAGGTGAATTTAAGTGCGATCGCAAGTTTTTTCGGCAAAGAACCTGGCGGATCGATCGGAAAATTAGTTACAATAGGCGTACCCCGGCGATCCATAAGTTTTTGAAAGAATGTCTTCCCAAATAAGCCAGTATCCATGTTGTTGAGGAATACTGAATCGCAAAAACGAGTTAGCGCATTCTTAGTAACATTCCCAAATTTTCCATCTACATCAGACAATTTCAGCAGACCAATAGCATTAAGTCGGCTTTGGATTTCCCGAACTAATTCTTTGTCAGCAGTGAGTTCGTCCAACTTAATTACTCGGTTATTTTTCAAAATTTCCCCAATTTTTTTTGATAGCCCATCTTGTTTTCCTGATATATCGCCGGGGTTAGGGCCGCCTCCTTGCTCATGAGAAACTCTATGTAGCCACATTGTTGCAGTAGATTCGATCTTGCTACTATCCCAAGTGTCATAAAAATGCAAAGCTTGGCGCAGGCTAAAGGCATTACCAGCAGAGGAGATCAACCTGCGACTGTATAGTTTATTTTCACCTTTATTATCTGGTGAAAATCGTGAATTCATACTATACCCACCGTAGAACCATTCTCCATGTGGATCGTTCACAAAAAAGTCACCGTTGTCGTTATAACCACGAATAACCAAAATGTGACCGCTGTTTGTCCAAAAGCCATGCAATATACATATTTCACCAGAATCAAGAGATCGAGTAATGTCTGAGAGACTTCCCTTCATGGTCAAATTATCTCTTAGCCCTAAACCTTCTAATAACCTCCTGATTCCATCGGGAGCACCGTGATCTATGCCAAGTCTATCAAAACGTGCTTTAACGTCATCTTCGTACTGTGGGAAGGAACCTACATCTGGAACATTAAAATACTTTAAGCACATTGCTGCACTCGCAGGACCGCAGGTACGCAAAGGTTCAATCTCGTTATCTTCTTGATTGAAATACGGAACCTTATGATTAATAGCCATAATTTACCTCAAGTAAGTACAGCTTGTTTTAAAAGCTGGCTATTAAATTGATAACCAAAGCCCGATCGCCCTGTCGGTGAGAAAAAGTGAGTTACTTTTGTAAAGTTTTTATACAGTTTTCTGAAACGCTACTGGCAAGCGGGTGAAGAAGCCAGTAAACTAAAAATAATAAGTCAAGGTAGTGGCGATAAGCGGACAAGAAGCGCTGACAATAGTCGATCGGCTTTTACAAGCTGCCAACCACGGACAAAAACTCAACGATTTGCAATCTGCTGTATTTCTGGAAACTTAGGCGGAACATTCCTACTCGGAAATTGCCCAGTAGCTAGGTTACGAATAGGACTATAGCAATCCTAAATCATTTGCATAATTATTGTAGGGGCAATCCCCCCGTGGTTGCCCGATAGATAGGGGGTAGGCAAAGAAAGGCACTACCCCTACAAATTTATCTGAATCATTTAGGATTGCTATACATCAAACAAGTGGGTTCGCAGTTGTGGCGAACTCTCTCTCAAATATTGTGCGAACCAGTCTCCAAGGGCAATATTCAAGCTGTTTTGCGTCGCTACGAACAATCGCAACAAGCTCAGCAAGATGACGGTGAAGCGATCGACTTTTCCCGGTTTGACGATCGTCAACAGCAACTGCAAACGCTAGAAAGTTCGATGATTGAAGATCCCTATCCTTTAATTGGTATTTTTGGAGTCGGTGGCATCGGTAAAGCTTTTGGCTATATTACTTTTATAATTGTTGTCGGCAGCGATGGAGATAAATTTCAGCTACCCCATCGGCCGGATTTAAACGCACACAATCCTCAAACAGTTGTGTAGCCTCGCTGAACTTTTCCCGATTGTAGAGCATCCAGGCACTTTCAAAAACTGTTTTCGCGATCGACTTAGCCGCTCGAATTTCCGGCAGTTTGCAGTCAGGAATTTAGTCTTTTTAATGAGGACTAAAGTCCTGACCAAAAATTTCTTGATGGTACCCGCCACGTGATTTATCCGTGGAATCAATCCAAAATCGAAAATCGAAAATCCTCAAGCCCC
>NZ_JAUBTQ010000056.1:0-44797 GCF_036702515.1 Microcoleus sp. BROC3 | reverse complement strand
TCCAACAAGCGCTGGTTGCACTTCTTCATGCTGTTCGTACCCGTCACAGGCTTGTGGATGAGCTCCATTGGCATCGTTGGTTTAGCATTAAACCTGCGGGCTTATGACTTCGTATCACAAGAATTGCGCGCTGCTGAAGATCCTGAGTTTGAAACGTTCTACACTAAGAACATTCTGCTTAACGAAGGCATTCGTGCTTGGATGGCTCCTACGGACCAACCCCACGAAAACTTTATCTTCCCTGAAGAAGTTCTGCCTCGCGGTAACGCTCTGTAATCAGCGCTAATTTTCAAAATTTCCAACATTTTAAAAGGGTAAGATAAAGCAGTTAAGACTTTACCCTTAATGCTTAAAAAGCTCCTGCCGATCGATCGCCAGGAGCTTTTTAAGCATTAAAAGTCTTGTTACGCCATGGTATAAAAAATAAAAGCAACATACACAGGACTTACGCACAAGTAAGGTAATTATGTGATGGTTCGCGCTCGGCAAAGCAATCCCAAACCACTGCTCGATCGTTATCATGCGTAAGTCCTGATACAGATAAAAACAATGGGTAGACGAAGAACCGCAGCAGCATTAAAAATTGGGATGGAAATTCCATAAAAGCGTGAGGCTGCTAAAATGGCGCCAAAACTCCCTACTACCCAAAAACCTTATAGGCCAAAAGAATGCTCGACTGAAGTATACCTGCCTCAGTAACCGCTCTTAACAGACAAACCTTTAATCCTTTAAAATTGCGTTAATTACCGTAACTGTTGACGTTCTCGGTCGCATTGGCATTGTACCAGCTTGTTAACTCAACAACAGTCAAATTCTGCCTTCGCTCGCTGTGGCAGACTTTCGCTGAATCCGACGACATCGCCACATCTGGCAAACTCGTATCTGCCAAGAAATCGAGCAGCAGCCGCACATTACCCGCTTTACGCCCATCGCCCCAGAGTCCAGCAATCCGCTCAAAATCTCGATCGCCCAATTGCTGTAGAGATCGCTCAAAGACCTTGCAGCAGCAGTAATTTACCCTCATATTGCAAAAATCTCAATTTGCATCCCCCCACTTCTAATTCCTTGTGTTATTCTAATAATTGTGAATACTAGAACGATACTCAGAACGCAAGTTCTTCTGGTAACGCTGGCAATGGCTAGCGCACAAATCATCACCTCAAATCTTGTATTTAGGTGATGTGCGTTCCAATATGAAGCCATTTAGCTAAACCTGGAGGTGATGCCCATGATAGAAAGTAGTAAACGCATGGGTCATCAGATTGGAAACTACCGGCTGTGCGCCGGGGCCGCTCGCTAGCAGTCAGCCGTCGTTTCCAACTGGAAACGACTTCCACGGGGAACCAGGCTGAGCTAGGGATTCTCCCGGCAGTCAGGTTCTAATCTGAAGACCCGCTAGACCGCTCTCACCTCAAATAGTGTTAAATCTTGAGTATTAAAACTTGAGCCTCAACACTATTGGTGAGAGCGGATAGTTTTTGGTAGGATTTTCCGCAGGTGGGCTGTGAATCTGCCATCGCTAATCTCAAAGTAAAATAAATTATGGCTGACCTACTTAACGATACTGAAATTCAAGAGCGCGCCAGTCAATTGTCAGGCTGGACAGTTGAAGGCAAGCAATTGTGGTGTACCCGTTCATTTAAAGATTTTATCGAAGCGATCGCCTTTGTAAATAAGTTGGTAGCCCCCTCAGAAGCGGCAGGACATCACCCCGACATAGAAATCTCCTACAACAAAGTTACAGTTAACTTGACAACCCACGATGCCGGAGGCTTAACTGAGAAAGACTTTGCGCTAGCCCAAGAGATTTCTGCGCTAGATTAAAAGAGTGTCAGTTGACCCAGCAAGATCCCTGCATCCAGCCACAGTCCCCGATCGCGGAAAGCTCGCAAATAAAAAATCGACTTGGGGTTAAAATCGGGTGTGAAAAAGTCGAGAGGCCCAACGTTCAATGTATAAAAGGCTATTCCCCATCATCCGACCATGATCGTATTTGAAAAGCCAGAGTTCAAGAACGAGTCTGCAGCAGCAGAAAAAACCGATCTGATAGAAAAGCTTTTAGATATTGGCGCGGCTCTGTCGAGCGCCCAAGATTTGGGCGACTTGTTAAACTTAATTTTATCCAAAAGTAGGGAAATTACTTACAGCGATGCTGGCAGCGTTTACTTAGTAGATCACAGCGACGAAACATCTAAGCTGCTGTTCAAGGTAGCCCAAAACGCTTCTAAACCGAGACTGTCGTTTAAGGAGTTTGCCCTGCCGCTGACAGACAAAAGCTTGGCGGGATACGTGGCAATTACAGGTCAAAGTTTGAACCTGTCTGATGCCTACGACTTGCCCCCGGCCGTGCCCTACCAGCTAGATACCAGTTTTGACAGGGATATTAATTACCGCACTTGCTCGGTAATGGTACTGCCGATGCAAAACCGACAGGGGGAGACCATCGGTGTACTGCAACTAATCAACCGCAAAACAAAAGCAGATGCGGTGCTGACAGCAGAGAATGCCTGGGAATCGACGCAGCAGTATTCGGAGTGGGAAGAAAGGATAGTTCGCTCGCTCGCTTCTCAAGCAGCAATCTCGATCGAGCGCAATCAACTCCAAGAAAGCATAGAACATTTGTTTGAGGGCTTCGTCAAAGCCTCAGTGCAAGTCATAGAAGCCAGAGACCCCTGTACCTACGGCCATTCAGAACGAGTAGCAGCCCTGACAGTACGCCTGTCAGAAGAAGTAAACACAGTCAGCAGCGGAGGACTGCGCTCTGTTTACTTTAACAACCGCCAAATTCAAGAAATTCGCTACGCCGCCCTGCTGCACGATTTTGGCAAAATCGGAGTGTCAGAAGCAGTTTTGACCAAACAGAAAAAGCTTTACCCCGCACAGCTAGAAATTATTCGCCACCGCTTTGGCTTAGCTCAGCGGACGATGGAAATGGAATGCGTCCAGTCTAAATATAAATACTTGCTGGAGCATTCTGCCTACCGAAAACACCCGAGCGAGGAGCCAGAGTGCGCTCAATGCCTGGAAATCGAACAGCTAGATACTAAGCTAGCAGAGGCGAAAACCCGATTAGCAGAATACTGGGAAGTGCTGCTAGAGGCAAACGAGCCTCACATTTTGGCAGCAGAACCCCTAGCTCAACTGCGAGAGATTTCTCGGCAAACTTACAGAGATATAGACGGGGTAATTAAACCGCTGCTAACCCCAGATGAGATCCTGCAGTTGATGGTGTCGAGGGGCAACCTGACGCCGGAAGAACGATCTGCAATAGAATTCCACGTAACTCACACTTACGAGTTTCTCACTCAAATTCCTTGGACAAAGGATTTAAAAAATGTTCCAGATATTGCCTACGGACATCACGAAAAACTGGACGGCACAGGCTATCCGCGAGGTCTAAACAAGTCAGAAATTCCTATTCAAGCCCAATTGATGACGATAGCCGATATTTACGACGCCCTGACAGCAGGCGATCGACCCTACAAGCGAGCTCTGCGCACAGATGCAGCGATGAAAATTTTGCGGCAAGAAGCAGCTCACCACAAAATCAACGCCGATTTGTTAGAATTGTTCGATGATCGCCAAGTCTTTAGCGTCCTCGGACACAGCTTGGAAGTGAAAGTCGAATCAGCCTAGACGAGTCGGGCGTGCTGTGCTAAAAAGTAAATAGGCGATCGAGCGCTATCAAGTGTAAGCAGTCAAATCAATCGACAGCCAAAGTCTTGTCTGGTTTTGAGGCGGTTGAGTACAGGGTCAAAAAAAGGCTCTCGGCAGCCTCCAGTCACATCTATACACTCGGTCAGCCCGAAAGAATCAAAAGAAAAAGTGAATTTTAGGTCTCTTTTTAGAGTATGCTAGTTGAGCAACGACTGACCACATAGAAGACTAGAAAAGTTTCTCTGTAATCGGTGTGAGGATGAGAGTGAATATGTCGAAATTTTTGTGGAGTTACCTACTAATCAGCCCAGCAGTCTTAGGAGCTACCCTAGTAGTTTCTTCGAGCGCGATGGCAGCAGACGCTCAGCAGGCTGCGGATGCGCTCAAGCCCGCTGCGGCCAAAGCTGAAACCGCTGAAACCTCCGAAGCGAAACTAAATGCTTTAGCTGCTGTTTCCGAAACAACTGCAGCCTCCGAGCCAGTCGAAGAAATTTCCCAAGTCGCTGGCAGCGAAACCCAGGCAGCGATTGCAGATTGGGCCACGACTGCAACTGAAAGTGCGATCGCCGGAGCGAACACAGCCCCCGCAGACGCAAATCCCCAAGCGGCCTCACAACCTACAAGTGAATCTTTAGCCGCAGTTGAGCCAACAGTCGCTCAACCAGTAGAAAATTCTGCCCCGGCAGCCCAACTAGAAAATCCAGCCCCGGCAGCTACGGCTCTCCCAGAGCAAATTGGTGCAGTTCAATTAGAAACTCCAGCCCCGGCAGTGGCAGAGTCGGCAGAACAAAGTTTGCCACAACCGGCTGAATCTGTAGCCCAAACTGCCGCACCACAAGAGCAAAACCCAGCCGCCACATTAGAACAGCTCAACGAGTACAGCAGCGAAGGTGCTGCCGGCGGCGAAACTCAAGGTCAAGTTACCTCAGTATCTCAACTTTCCGACGTGCGGCCCACAGACTGGGCATTCCAAGCACTGCAATCCCTAGTCGAGCGGTACGGTTGTATTGCCGGGTATCCCGACGGCACCTTCCGCGGCAACCGCGCCATGACCCGCTACGAATTCGCAGCCGGTTTAAATGCTTGTTTAGACAAGGTTAGCGAGCTAATTAGAGGAGGCACTGGCAACTTAGCCACCAAAGAAGACTTGGCAGCCCTGCAACGGCTCCAAGAAGAATTTGCAGCGGAACTGGCAACCCTGCGCGGTCGCGTCGATGCTTTGGAAGCTCGGACAGCCGAACTCGAAGCCAATCAATTCTCCACCACTACCAAGCTGACTGGGGAAGCAATTTTTGCCCTCAGCGATGACTTTGGCGGCAACGTTGGCTTGTTTGGCACAGACGAAAGAAGAATTGGCAGCGACAACAACGAAGCTGTCTTCCAACAGCGGGTGCGTCTGAATTTAAACACTAGCTTCACCGGCAGAGACTTGCTGCTGACCAGGCTTCAAGTCGGCAACGGTCGCAACTTCAACCTTGGGGCTACCAGCGAAGGCACTCAAACTTGGAATGTAGTTGGCAGAACAGACAACGTTGTTGCACTAGACAGCTTGCTGTACAAGTTTCCACTCAGCGCGCGGACGAACGTTACCATTGCAGCTAACGCTGGCGTTTGGGACGACATTATGCCGACTGTCAACCCTTACTTTGAAGACTTTGACGGCGGCAACGGATCGCTGAGCGCCTTTGGACAGCGCAACCCAATTTACCGCTTGGGCGGTGGCGCGGGTATCGGCTTTGACTATGCCTTCGGCGGCAGGGGCTTGCTGGGTGGCGTGTTCGGCCCGACTTCTCTGTCCTTCGGCTATTTGGCCTCAAATGCAGCCAGTCCTAGCAGGGGCGCGGGCTTGTTCAACGGCGACTACGCGGCGATGGGCCAGTTGACTTTTACCCCCGGACGCAACTTACAAATTGCTTTCAACTACAACCACGGTTACTTTAGCCGAGGTAACTTCGGGTTTGACAACGGCTTGGGGAATGGAGCCGAGAATCTCGGCGGTTTCACGGGTACCGGCGTGGCTAATTCGATCAACGGTTTGACTGAAGGCCCTAACGCTCGCAAAGTTGTTAGCAACTCCTACGGCGCTCAGGCTTCGTTGCGGCTGAGCCCGAGGTTTATCCTTGGCGGCTGGGCTGGTTTAACCAATGCCCGCATTATCGGCACCGGTGATGCGAGAATTTGGAACTACGCTGTCACTTTGGCTTTGCCCGATTTAGGGAAAGAAGGCAACTTGCTAGGGATTGTGGTAGGTCGTGAGCCTTACTTGGATAAACTTGAGGCTCCGAGGAGTTTGCGGAGCTTCCGCAACGATGATTCCTATCACGTCGAAGGTTTCTACAAGTACCAGCTCACCGATAACATTTCTCTGACTCCTGGCGTCATTTGGATTACCAACCCCAATCAAAACGACGGTAACGACGACATCATTATTGGTACTCTGAGAACTACTTTCACGTTCTAAGAGCGGGTTAGAGCAGGCAAGGCGGGTCATACCGTCTCTGCTTGCAACTCTGCCAAATTTAGCCCTGCCTGCCGCAGGGCTTTTTTGTGTGCCGGACGCCTAGGGTACCGACAATCTATTAAAAATTAAAAATTATCAGTCACAGACGCAAAAAAACAGTTTCTTTAGGTAATTGCGTCATGGAACGGGAGAAAGTGGAAATGAAAAACCGGGTTTCACAGAAGGGAGAGTGCGCAGCATCCCAAGTCTGAATTCAGGAAAGTCGATTAAGTTTAGTGGAAAACCGGGGTATAATAGAAGGTAAAGTTAGGAGTTACAATTCGGAACTCAACATTGAGGAGAATTTTAACATCTGACTTCGGAGTAGATAATTCTGATATTTGAAGCAATTATGGTAGAACTCTCCTGTAAAAGCGAATACGCAATCTTAGCTTTGCTGGAGCTGGCCGATTGCTACGAGGAAGGCGAGCCTCTGCAAATTCGCCAGATAGCGGCTCAGCAAAATATTCCCGATCGATATTTAGAGCAGTTGCTCGCTACCATGAGACGCTGCGGGCTGATTCGCAGCCAGCGAGGTGCTAAGGGAGGTTATATTTTGGCGAGGGAACCTTGGAAAATTACACTCCTAGAAATTATCAACTGTCTCGAAGGCTCAGAGTTCGATCGAGCTGAAAAAGACTCGCCTGCTCAAACTGTAGAAAGTGCGGTGATTTGGGAAGTTTGGCAAGAAGCCCGATCGATTGCCAACTCAGTTTTGCAAAAATACACGCTACAGGATCTGTGCGAAAAGCGCAATGGCAGACGGCAGCTCGATATCATGTATTACATCTAGTTAAAATATTGCCAACTAGGAATTAACATTTACTTTCAACCACAAACTGACAAAGATTATGCGTATTGCTGGCGACATTACAGAATTGGTAGGGCGGACGCCCTTGGTGCAACTCAACCGCATTCCCCAAGCTGAAGGCTGCTTGGCTCGGATTGTGGTAAAACTCGAAGGCATGAATCCGGCAGCATCGGTGAAAGACCGCATCGGTGTCAATATGGTCAATCAAGCAGAGGCCGAAGGGCTGATTAGTCCAGGCAAAACGGTTTTAGTGGAACCGACTTCTGGCAATACCGGAATTGCTCTAGCAATGGTGGCGGCGGCTAAGGGCTACCAGTTGATTTTGACGATGCCGGATACGATGAGCACGGAACGCCGATCGATGCTGCGAGCTTACGGAGCCCAATTAGAACTGACTCCCGGAATTGAGGGCATGAGCGGCTGCATCCGCCGCGCTCAAGAGATTGTGGACAAAACTCCAAATGCGTATATGTTGCAGCAGTTTCGGAATCCAGCGAACCCGCAGGTTCACCGTTCGACAACGGCTGAGGAAATTTGGGAAGATACAGACGGGGAGGTGGATTTCCTGATTTCGGGAGTCGGCACTGGCGGTACGATTACGGGTGTCGCAGAGGTGATTAAGTCGCGGAAACCCGAGTTTAAGGCGATCGCCGTTGAGCCGGCCAACAGTCAGGTACTGTCGGGCGGAAAGCCAGGGCCTCACAAAATTCAAGGTATCGGTGCTGGTTTTGTGCCGCCGGTGCTGAATGTGGATTCGATCGACGAAATTATAATTGTTACGGATGACGAGGCGATCGCCTACGGCCGCCGCTTGGCCAGAGAAGAAGGACTTTTGTCCGGTATTTCCAGCGGTGCGGCACTATGTGCAGCCGTGAAAGTCGGCAAGCGTCCCGAAAATGCAGGGAAATTGATTGTGATGATTCAGCCTAGCTTCGGCGAACGCTATCTCAGCACTCCCTTGTTCCAAGATCCAGAACTCAATTTGGCGATGGCGCTCAACTAGGTCAGCCTCCGGCCAAGTTGCAGCAACACAGAGCAGGGCGTACAGTGTACGCCCTGCTTGGCTTTTTAGATTAAAGAATGGCGGTAGATTCTAGCTTCCTCGATCGCGAATGATGCCGAATTTCTGAATGTGCTTTTTTTTGAACCGCTTTCGGCGTGTTAGCGAACCGGGTGCTGAGCGCTCTTGTGGCGAAGGAAGACAAAAGAAAAGAAGGAGCTAACTGTTGGCGGGAGCAGCGCTATAGGAGTCCTCAATGTCGATCGGCTTGCCACTTCAAAAGCATCAATCTTTTTCTAAAATAGATTTATGATAAGTTGAAAACTGACGTTTTCAACTTACACTTTTTGGCATTTATATCAGATAAATACCTAATAAATTAGCAAAAAATGATATTTTTGTCAAGCAATTTTTCACATATTATCCAGATTTCAAGGAAATAACAGCGTGTCTTCCGTTATCAATCACTACAAAACCCTAAAGATTAGCCCAACCGCAACACAAGCCGAGATTAAACAAGCATACCGCCGTTTAGTCAAATTATTTCATCCAGACAGCCGCAGCGACACAGCGGGTCACGAAGAAATTGTCCGCCTCAATGCAGCCTATGAAATATTAGGAGATGCCCAGCACAGACAATCATACGATCGCCAACTTTCCGAGCAAACCGAACAGCAATCACCAGCCGCACCAAACGTCAGCCGCCAGCAAACACAAACAGCAAGGGACGCGGATGAACTAATGGAACAGTGGCTGATTAAAGTATACAAACCAGTCAATAGAATGCTCAACAGCATCTTGAAGCCGCTTAAAAAAGAAATAGACGAATTGTCAGCAGATCCGTTTGATGACGAACTGATAGAAAAGTTTCAACTTTATATCGAAACCAGCCGCGAGTTCCTCAAAAAAGCTCATAACTTTCTTACATCAATGCCCAATCCATCTAATGTAGCCGGAGTTGCGGCTCATCTCTACTACTGTATCAATCAAGTCGGAGACGGCATAGAAGAATTGCAGCTATTTACCCTCAATTATGACGATCGCCACTTGCACACCGGTCAAGAACTGTTTAGAATTGCCGCTAGACTGCGGCGGGAAGCGCAGGATGAATTAAAAATTAAAAGTTAAAAAAGCAGATTCTTCCCTCTTCCTTCTTTTTTCTTCCTTCTTCTTCCTTCCTTCTTCCTTCTTCCTGACATCTGTTACATCCGTGACATCCGTCGAGCGAATCCGTTGCCGAACTTCCCTCTTTCAAATTCCAAAAAGAACTTGAATTCGCTTGCGAATTTTAATAAAAGGAGTTTGTTCCAGAGAGTCGCCATCTAACAATCCCAAATCTCTCAAAGCTTGCTGGCGTTCCGACAATTTTTGAGCAATCTGATCGGCTAAATTGGGTTGTTCTCTTAAAAGTTTTTGCAAATCGTGACGTTCCACCACAAACAAAATTGCATCTTCGCTAGTTTTAACAGTCGCCGTTCTCGGAGTACCCAACAGCAAAGATATTTCCCCAAAAAACTCGCCCTCGTGAAGCGTAGCAATATACTGACCGGCTTTTTGAGAAAGAACTTCTACAGTACCTGAAAGAATAATATAAAAAGAATTGCCAGGATCATTTTCCTTACATACCACCTGTCCCGCTGGAAACAGTTGTCGGTAGCCGTATTCAATTAACTGCCGCAGTTCTAAATCCGTACACTGTTCAAAATAAGTTACCCGCCGCAACAAATCTCGCAGCGTCCAATTATTAGGGGATTTAGGTGCTGAATTTTTAGGTTCAGGAAGGTTGGAATTAGATTTTAAATCTGCAGAATGTTTGGCATTCTGCGGAAAAACTTTTCCGTTGGAATTATCGTCTTTGTTATTGTGAAAAAGTTGAGTTAACTCTTGCGGGTTTCGCAGCCACAAATCCCGCTGGGGAAAGGGAATTTCTATATTTCGGTGGCGCAATTCGTAATCTATTAAAAAATTTACCGCGCTTTTAATAGCATCGCTTTCCTGCGGCTGGTCAATCCAAACTAAAAGTTCAAAATTTAAAGCGTTATCTCCAAAACCGTGAAACCATACTTTAGGAGAAGGATGGGACAAGACATTCGATTCCATCCGCGCCGCAATTAACAGCGCTTCCGTAACTATTACTGGGTCAGATCCGTAAGCAACGCCGATGGGGATGTGGAGGCGACATCTGGGGTCTCTGTAACTCCAGTTAATAATATTAGTTTCGACAAACTTAATATTTGGTATGATTACAAATAGACCGTCAATTGTTTTAATAATTGTAGAGCGGATAGAAATTGTTTCTACTGTTCCTAATAACTTGTCTATTTCAATAAAGTCTCCGACTCTAATTTGGTGCTCGAATAGCAGGGTGAGCCCGCTGATAAAGTTACTGGCGAGATTTTGCAAGCCGAAGCCGAAACCAATGCCGACAACCCCAGCTAAGACGGTGAGAGAAGTGAGGTTGATCCCGGAACCTTGCAGGACGAATATACAGCCAATAGTGGCTAAAATATAGCTAATGATCGTAGAAATTGCTTCTCGACTGCCGCGATCCAATCCCATCCGAACTAGCAGGCTGCGCTTGATTCCTTCACTGATAATCTTAGCTATAATCAAGGCAAATATAGCTAAAATTATCAGTTTGACGATCGCACTGATGGACAGATGAGTGTCCCCGATATAAAATAGCGGGGTTGTCATCGCACCCGATAAATGTTCAAAAAAGCGATCGGCTCGTGCAGTAATCGAATTCATTAATATTTGGTAATGGGTAATTGGTGATTGATAATGGGTGATATCAATTCCGGTTGCACCGGAATTATTGTTGACTGTTGACTGTTGACTGTTAACTGTTAACTGTCACTCGAAAAACTGAATGATAGCTGAGTATTGACTGTTGATTCGATTTTACGCCCGACGATGCTAGCGGAGTTGATATGATTAGTTTTAAGCGCAACTGAACCGCAAACTGCTCATTATTGCAGAGCTTAGGTGAAAAACTCGAACTGTGGAGTGTCGTGTGTGGCAAAAAAGGTCGATTTCCTTCGGAATAGCTCAGCTTCACCCACTCTCTCAAAGACTCGTAACTGATGGGTTAGTAACAGATGGCGAGAAACTGTTTTGTAGCGGTATTTTCTGCCAGATATCTGTGTTGTGGCGTAAAATGGGCCCTGCGGCTCGATCGACGATCGGCGACTTGTGGCCAATATTTGGAAAATTGGTAGAAATTCATTTACAGCACCCTCAAATAATCGAAAAATTCCAGCAAAAATTAGTTTATCCTTAAGAAGTAAGTCCTTTACAGAACTTAACAAGCTTACCCTACTTGACTTTTATGCAGTGCATCATCAATCGTCGGGCACAGTTTTCGGCGAGTCACCGGTACTGGCTGCCGGAGTTAAGCGAAGCCGAGAACTTTGAACGGTTTGGCCCAACTGCCCGCGCACCGGGACACGGACACAATTACGTCCTTTACGTTTCCATGATAGGCGAACTCGACGAGTACGGCATGGTACTCAACCTGTCTGATGTCAAGCACGTCATCAAGCGAGAAGTTATCAAGGATCTCGATTTTTCCTTTCTCAACGAAGCGTGGCCGGAATTTGAGCAGACTCTGCCAACTACCGAAAACATAGCACGGCAAATTTGGCTGCGGCTAGCCCCTCATTTACCTGTGAGCAAAATTCAATTGTTTGAACATCCCGAACTTTGGGCTGAATATTTAGGAAACGGAATGGAAGCTTATCTAACTTTGTCCACTCATTTTAGCGCCGCCCATCGGTTGGCTCGTCCCGATTTGAGCTTTGAAGAAAACTCGGAAATTTACGGCAAATGTGCTCGGCCCAACGGTCACGGTCACAATTATCATTTAGAGGTGACTGTTAAAGGGGAAATTGATGCGCGGACTGGCATGATTGCTGATTTGGGAGCTTTGCAAAAAGCCGTTGACGATTATGTTGTTGAACCTTTCGATCACACTTTTTTAAATAAGGATATTGCTTATTTTGAGAACGTTGTGCCGACTGCGGAGAATATTGCAGTTCGGATCGGGCAATTGTTGCGATCGCCAGTTCGGGAATTGGGCGCAGAGTTGCACAAGATTAAGCTGATTGAAAGTCCGAATAATAGCTGTGAAATTTTCGGTGCTGATTTAGAGGAAGTGGCGGCTGAACGTCAGCAGCCGGAAGCGGTTTTAGCTAAGGTTTAGATTTAAAAATCGCATCGTTTGGGGCGGGTTCACGCGGATAGTTGGCTAATTGTGCAGATTGGTGAAGCCCGCCCTACCAGCCTAATGATGATTCCGAGAGTTATCCAACCCCAAGAGGCGCGAGAATATATTCTTTCATCAAAGTTACACAGCCAGAATTACTGGCAGTTTTCCTGAAAAGTCAGACTCCGCGCGTATTTTTGAGATAGTAAGTCAGCATTCCTCATGTCAGCTATTCTAACTGCTGAGACGATGAGGTCGATCGCCCGATCGCTGACAATCAAGCACTAATTTCTCCTAAATGAGTTGACGTTTATGCGCGTCTCAAATGTAGCTCTCTTGACTCTGGCTGCCCTCGCATCCCACAATTTAACTGCTAATACTAGCGCCAATCCTGCTGCACATCCTATTTCTCCTGAGACACCGCAAGCTAGCCACTTTGTTGATGCCGTAAATAATACTGAATCGCGTCGGGCTGAGTCAATTAGCGAGCCTGAGACGATCGCCCACGAACAATTTTCCTCAAATACTACCGTATCCCGTCGGGCTGAGTCAATTAGCGAGCCTGAGACGATCGCTCACGAACAATTTTCCCCGCGAATTGCGGTAAAATCGCCCACAGGTTTGCTGGTAGCGGCCGCTCAACCCGATTTATCTGCTAATGCAAAAACCAAGGCGAATACTCCTGCTGCATCCGGCGATGAACTAACAAAATCTTTACAAGAAACCTGGCTGGCTAAATTAATCGAAACCGGGGTTGAAAGCAATCCTCAAGTTCGCGAGGTTGTCGCTTTTATCTCCCCGTCTAGTGGCAGTGCTGAATCTGGATATGGTTTTAATAGTACCATAACTCTGCTCAATATTTTACTAATTCTTGGTACGATATTTCCACCGGTGACAATTGCATTTTTTTGGATGATGCGACGGCTGATAATCAAACAGTTGGTTGCTGATGCCAATAAACGATTGCAGGGCATTGGTGTATTGGAATCCGAGCTCATAAATTCTAGCCAACTGACTCAAAAGTTGAGGGATGAATTAGAAGCGCAAATGGGTGCAGCTAAACAATCCCTTGATTTTTTAACTAGAGAAACTGAACTTTCCAAATCTTCCGTCGAGCAAATTGAGACTCTAAAATCTCAATTTATCATGCACCTGCAAGTTTTGCTGAAAGAAGTTGACGAGAAAAAATCTCAAATTGTTCAAGAAATTTCCCAAGTTCCCGCAGTTGTTGCCAAAGAAGCTCTCAAAATCGCACCTCAACCGGCCTTAAACAATTCCCAAAATTCTCAAACTGCACCTGCTAGCAACGAAAATTTGATTGCTGACGATTATATCAAGCAAGCCGAAGGGCTTTATTTTCAAGGCAATTATGATGAGGCATTAGTCTGCTTGGAAAAAGCTATTTTAGCTAATAATAATTTGGATGAGGCTTGGTATTGGCGCGGAAATGTGTTAATAAAATTGCAGCGCCCGGAAGAAGCACTCGCCTGTTACGACCAAGCAATATCTATTAAACCGGATAACTACGAATTGTGGTATAATAAAGCGCATTTGCTAGGCAAATTGCACAGGTACGAAGAGGCGATCGCCTGTTACGAGCGAGCAAGTTCGAGCGAATCTCGAAAATACGGTTGTTGGCACAGTATAGCGGCTTTGTTGGGTCAATTGCAGCATTACGAAGAAGCGATCGCCAGTTACGATCGCGCCCTCGCTATCAAAGCAACCGACAGCGAAATTTGGCACAACCGAGGTGCGATGCTGGGCAAAATACAGCAGTACGCAGCAGCAGTTGATTCTTACGATCGCGCTCTTGAACTCAATTCCAAGAGATACGAAACTTGGTACAATCGAGGCAATATGCTGTGGAGACTCCTCCGCTACAGCGATGCTATTGATTCTTACGATCGGGCGATCGGCATCCGGCCCGAAAAATACGAAGTTTGGTACAATAGAGCCGCTGTGCTCGGAAAAATGCAGCGATATCAAGAATCGATCGAATCCTACGACAAAGCAATAGCCCTTAAACCGGAGGATTTTGAAGTGTGGCACAACCGAGGCGTAGCTTTCGACAAACTGTCGCAGCACGAAGCAGCAATTGCCTCTTACGAATCAGCAATTACCCTTAATTCGGAGTGTTACGAAGCTTGGTTTGGTAAAGGTGAATCTTTAGCCAAATTGCAGCGCCATGAAGAAGCGATCGCAGCTTATGAGAAAGCGATTGCTATTAAGCCCGACTCCTACGATGCTTGGCGTCATCTGGGGATAGTCTTGTCTGAATTAAAGCGGTATGAGGAAGCAATGGCAGCTTACGATCGAGCTATTGCCATCAAGCCTGACAATGCGGAAGCTTGGCGCGATCGAGGCGCAATTGTATCAGAATTAAAGCACGATACAGACAAAATTGACTCCGCCGAAAAAGAGACTTAAATTCAGTTAAAATCCGGTGGTTCAAAATTCATAAGTGTCAGGTAATCGGGAAGCGCACCTTACTTTTAAGTTAGTAATGGATGAGAATATGTTGCCTGTATATCGAGTTAAAATTTTGCAACAACACTCAAATTTAACTGTATTAATAGTTGGTTCAGAACCATGCCTACAGTTATTTACGAGGATTTAAACAGACTTGATGGCGGGCATTTAAATGCTTTTTGTCTAAGGTTTGTCATCTAAACTTTTCTTCTTTTTGCCGCTCCGTTTGGGGCGGTTTTTTTTATGGTAAATTTAGGTAAGCTGCAAACAAGGAGAATAGTTATATGTCTGTTCAGCTTCAAAAACGGTTATTTACAGTAAAAGAATATCATTTGATGACTGAGGCGGGTATTCTCTCCGAGGGCGATCGGGTAGAACTAATAGAAGGAGAGATTGTTAAAATGGCTGCAATTGGTACTCGTCACGCAAGTTCTGTTAAGCGTCTCACCAGGCGCTTCAGCCTCATTCCAGAAGATCGGGCCACTCTGGGTGTCCAAGACCCTATCCAGTTGACTGAGCGGACTGAACCTCAACCGGATGTTGTATTGCTGCAACCTCGCGCTGACTACTACGCCACAGCCCATCCAGTACCGTCTGAAGTTTTGCTGTTAGTTGAGGTTTCAGATAGTACGGTTGATTATGACAGAGATGTGAAAGTATCCATTTACGCTCGATCGCTCATTCAGGAAGTTTGGCTGGTAGATTTAGTTGAAAATTGTTTGGAAGTCTACCGTCAGCCAGGCCCGAACGGTTATAGTTTAATGCTCAAGTTTTGGCGCGGTCAACAAGTTGCGCCGCTGGCTTTTCCCGAGTTTGTAGTGAGTGTTGATTTTATATTGGGTTAGTATGAATAAGTAATGGCAGCTTACGATCGAGCGATCGCCATTAAGCCTGAAAATGCGGAAGCTTGGCGCGATAGCGGCGCAGTTGTATCGGAATTAAAACAGGATACAGACAAAATTGACTCCGGGGAATCTGATATTACAAATGCCTCAGATAGCAAGGTGGAGCAACCTAAGTCAGCAGGTTTGATGTAAGGACTGATTATTACATAGCACTTTTCAGTAAAATCAGGTACGCCTGGGAATTGGAATGCGATCGGGGCGTACCTCACTTATTTGAGAATCGGTATAGTTTCTCTTCGGTTTCAAGTTAATCAGTGCTGCCATCAGGAAGGCAATTTGCTATGGCTATTGCTTCGCTTCACGAACCCCATACGGGAAAAATACTCGCTTTCATCTTTCATACTGCGTTAGCGCCTCAGCTAATTGGTAAACTTCCATTTGAGTCATAAAGTCAATCAGGTCAAGACAGCGTAATTGTAACTCTTTGTTTTCACTTTGACTGTATAATTGCAGGAGTAATTTACTAACTTTGTCTGCTTCCAGCCTTGCACGCTGACTAACATCAGCATCATCCGATTGCAAGCCTTCTCTAAAGCGATCGCACACTCGATAAGTAACAGCATCGGGAAGTTTAGCTGTTGTCTTTTCCAAGGCATAAATTAAGTTGTAGTCATCACTAAAAAATGCGGGACTCTCAACAAATGCCTCCACTAAACTGATGTAATCACCCAGTTCATCTTCCTCAAAATGTAAGAAACACCTAGCTGCTTGAGAACGCACTGGTTCAGCCGAATCTTGGAAAAGTTTAATTAAAACATCTTCACAAAATTCACGAAAGTGTGCTTGACGAAAGTTGGCAACGAATATCTCAGTCGCAGCGATTCGATGAGTTTCTGTACCAGACAGGCAAAGTTCTGCCAGCCAACGTACCTCTTCGATAATTAAAGCTGCTCTACAGGCTTGTCTAGTCCCAACCTTTACTACTTCCGGTATCTGAGACATAATCATCCGTTCAACAATCGATGCTAGCACTTCAAAATGCGTTTGTAAAGCGTAGCACAAGAAATCCTCAACAGTCCGAGTTCCAAGAAGTGCATCTTCGGTATCGCAAAGTTGCTGAAACAAGCTGACAGCTAAGTCTCGGTCATAATTCAACATTGCTGTTAGTGCTTGAGCCACACAGGATCTAACAGCAATCGAAGAGTCTTGAACTATCTGTTGCAGAGATTGTTGAAAATAAGAGGCGCGATTTTTATCCGCAAAAATTAGTTGGGCAATTGCACTTACAGCACTACCTCGTGTCGAATTAATTCCAGCACTAAAAATATCACCACCATAATAAACCTGTCCGTTGGAAGTCTCAGTGCGCCAAGACTCTTGTTCGGGATTAGGGTCGTTTAAGGCATACCAAGTTACAATATCAAAAGCCTTTTCAGACCAGAGTAAATCAGCTAATTTTCCAATCAGCCAACAAATCCAACGACCACAAGGATGATTGGGTAATTGGTGGCAACGCTGACATACGAAAAAAGCAGTCTCAATATCTAGCTCAACTTCTGCAATACCGCGTAAAACTGCATCAAAGTAAGATGAATTCGTGTTATCTGGAAACTGGCTAACTAATGCAGCAAAACGTTTGGGTTCAATCTTCACTTGCCTTTCTAGAAGATGTGATAACTCGCTTGCCCCACCTGCAAAAGAGTAGTTTTTGTTGGAATCCAAGCCATGCTTGTCATAGTGCTGAATTGCTCTCAACCACTGTTCATCAGTCATCTTCTCTGTTGCCGATTCTGGTATGGGAGAACCAACGACACTTACCACCATTGGCTTCGGCGCTTCTACTGACTGTTTACTAAACTTTCGCTGCCATTCTTGTAACCGACGGGTAGCTGACTCTGAGCGCCGAGAGGAATTGATACCTTCTAGCAAAACAAACTGTGCATGACCGTAATACAAGTGCATACCCGCTATTTTTTCCCACTCAGGGTAATAGTTTAAGATCGCTGTCTCAAGCATTGCTAAATGCTGGTTAGAGGCATGTGGAGTAATTGCCTCTAGGAGTTGGCGAGTTGCCCAGAAGGAAGCTCCTCCACTACTGCTACAAATGGTATATCCTGTTTGGATTCGTGCTGGTTGTTCGCAGAGGTAATCAATAGTTTCATCGGCAAATCTTTCTCCATTCGCAGTATAGGCACGAATTAACAAAAACTGGATTGTTTCAAAATTAGAGCTACGAAGTTGTTGCTCTGCGAGGATAGAAAAATCTTCAGGATGGTTCGCAGCCAAATCACATAGTGCTTCTTCCATCCCACTTAATAAGGCATGATTAATGTCATAGCCTCTACCATAATGCCGATAATACCAGACTGAATCACGCCAAGGTAGATTATTTTCCCGTATTGATGTTAACTCCATGACCCGTAGCATAAAAGGAAAAAGGTGTTCAATAAATGCTCTTGGAGTCTGACGCGCGCTTGCCATTACAATCTGCTCACCAAATTGGCTGTGAGGTAGAGTACCAGAGTTGCGATCGAACAGATTGGGTTGTCCAGCAGCGAGACTTAAATCTAAATACCGATTGAGATACCAGCTAATAGCTTCACAAGCCCAGTCAGGACGATGTTGACGTAAAGAATCAATTTTCATCCAAAAGTGGCGAGTGGAATCGATGCTTCCTCGTGGTTGGTCAAGAATTCCTTCATGAATAAGTCGCAGGAAAAAGTCAAAAAAACGACGCTCAGTAACAAGTTCTGCCCTTTGTATAAGGTAGTTGAGCCGATCGCGCCATGCTTCCGATACACCAATAAAAGGCTCTGCTAACTCAGCCACCCGAGCCGGTATCTGCCTCTGCATAATAGATAGCAGTGTTACCGTTTGCTCGATACGTTCCTCGCTCTCATCCCTGAGCCACTGTTCTATTAATCCTAGAGAATCCAGCAGTTTAAACCAATGAACTGAACTACGCAAAGTTTGCCAAACTTGTTGCGTGATGGGATCGGCTTGCTTACCTATTAGCGGGGCAATAATCTCCCACTCCTCTGGTGTGGGGTCATCTAGCGCTCCAAGCAGGGCAAATACTACCTTCTTGATGTGAAAGCGGACGTTCGGGCTAGTAATTAAAGCTTGGAGGTCCGCGAGATAGCGATCGCGATCTGCATCCCGCTCGTAAACCAAAATTTGCCGAACTTGAGCGCGTCGAAATAAATGTTGCTGCTCCCCACTCCCTAAAAAATTTAATAGTTCCTCATCCTCACCTGCAAATCGACGTGCAAAAGCATAGTCAAAAAAACCTTCATGAAAAAATGAATACTGCTGCCCATCTGAAACCAGGATGTGTTCAGATGCCATTAATTCAGGAGTTTTTCCATATCTATCCACACGAGCTTTAGGAGCAGATAACCTCTGATTTTTACTCATATAATCGCAAAGGGTGTATATCACATCTGTCCAATGCTCAGAATTCCCCTGTGCGTGGATACTATCCTTCTTATCATCCCAGAATTTATCATATAGATCTTTAGCTGTCCTAAAATTGAGCACATTAGGTTTTGAACCTTCTGCAACTTCTGCTAGCAATCTCAGGTGCAGGGGTATGGATAACAGCTTTAATTGATTATTGTTTAGTAACCTTGCTTCTAATCCTAGTTCTGCCACAACCTCTCGCACTTTCTCATGAGATAAACGATTAATTGTCACCGTCTCAGCAATTCCCTTCTCACCCGTTAAACGCTTAAATCTGGGGTCATCATCTAGGTCAAACTTGCGACAAGCTAACAGTAAACGCATTTGTGGATAGGCTTTAGCTTGGTCGAGGATCCGATCTACACATTCAAAAAAATCAGGATTGCGACCAGAAGCCTTACTCACCGCATCAAGCTGATCGATAACTAGCACGCAATCACGTCCCTGTGCAATGTTGGCTAGAACATGAGCAGGAGAACCAGGTAACTTTTCCAACTGTTCTCCAACTCGATCGGGTGAGTCAGTTGGGTCTAAACGATCTACACGAAAAGCGATTAATGGTATACCTTTTTTACGAAGTGCTTCCACAGCTTGGAGAATAACGCCACTTTTGCCCACTCCAGCTTCACCTACAACTAATACACCAGGCTTATCGTCTGACGAGGTGAGCCGAGCAACAATAGTGTCTACCTCATCTCTGGGGATTACTTTTCCTGCAATCGCTTCTTTATGTAAACGAGAGAGGTAGCCATCGTTAACTTTATCGACGGCAGCCAAAACGTGAGGATCTTTTCCCCACTCGCGACGGCGATAGCCTCTTTTTTGCAGCAAATAATGCCAGATATCATGTGCCGTCAGTTCATTGCGAATGCTGTTTAGTGCTAATTCAGCCAGTTCAAGCCTGACAGTTTCTGGCTCGCCCTCAACTAAAGCTGCTAGACGATTTTCAACAGTATTAACCAGAAAATTCTCCCCCACTGTTTGAACTTCAACTCGCTTGAGCGCTTCGTAAGCGTCTGTTCGAGAACAATTTCCCCATTTCTGAAGGAGCGTATCGAAGTGACCAGATAGTTTTTGATTAAGATACTTTTGCTCAAACTCTGTCAAGGATACAGCATCTTTTGCATCCATAGCTAACCTTTGTAGTTCATCTGCATCTTGAGTAGAAACGAAGACACAAGAAACATCTGGATTACTCAGATGTTTCCAAAAGTCGGATAGGACTTGAACTTGTGTATCTTCCAAAGCACTTAGTGTCCAGCGCCCACGCCCACTTCTTTGTCGCTTAACTTGGTGATACTCCAATTTACCCTCTCGACGCATAAAGAACTCTATGCCGTCTATACCTGGTGGTTCTAGACTAATAGAATCGGTTTTCTCATCCATCACATCAATCATGCAATGCACAGTCCACCGACCTTCGTAGCGATTGCCCAGTTTGTCGGATACCCCACCAGCAAATGTCATATCTTCTCTCTCTTTTTTAAGCTGACGCTTTGGAAAAAGTACAGTTTAAAGCTTGCTAAAGCGTTATCTATTAACCATTATGCACGATCGCACTTCTTGTCGCCATCCTACGATTCCATCAACGATCGCACCCACTGAAAAGCACTCTCGCTCAACGGCGGAACAGGCTGCACTGAATAATCGATCGCCAAATCTAAAGCTGCCTCCAGATAAACTTCACCCAAAATCTCAGATAAATTCACAACAGGTTCTTCATCTCCTGACATATCTTTAACTTTATCGTCTTGAAAAAGCTTCAAAAGAAAAACAACGCGCCGATCGCCTAGCAGCAAAATTGCGGCAAATGAGAATTAACCCTGATGAGGTGTGATTTTTTTTAGATTGTTAAATGCGGTACGATCGCACTTTTTAAACAGTAGAAATATCAGAAGCCCCAAAAGGGCGATCGCTCCCCTCATCTATATCTCAATATTAAGATTTCCTTAGTTGCTGGCTTCGCGCACAGAAATCGGTGATACAATCAACAGCTTAGCTAGGGGTGCCCGAATATCCGGGCTGAGAAAACACCCTTAGAACCTGAGTCTGGGTAATACCAGCGGAGGGAAGCTGTTTATCAAGGAAATTAAATATGCGTACCGAATGGATCGCTAAGCGTAGCGGGCACACCAATGTATCTCAGATGCACTACGCCCGCCAAGGTGTAATTACAGAGGAAATGCACTTTGTTGCTAAGCGAGAAAATCTCCCGCCAGAACTTATCCGCGCCGAAGTAGCGCGGGGACGGATGATTATTCCCGCTAATATCAATCACACGAATTTAGAACCGATGGCGATCGGCATTGCGTCTAAATGCAAAGTCAATGCTAATATCGGTGCATCTCCCAACTCTTCCAATATGGAAGAAGAAGTTGACAAGCTTAAACTAGCAGTGAAATACGGCGCTGATACCGTGATGGACTTGTCCACCGGCGGCGGCAATTTGGATGAAATTCGCACTACGATTATCAAAGCTTCACCGGTGCCGATCGGTACTGTACCAATTTACCAAGCACTAGAAAGCGTTCACGGTAATATGGAAAGTCTGACGGCGAATGACTTTCTTCACATCATTGACAAACACGCTCAACAAGGTGTTGATTACCAAACAATTCACGCCGGAATTTTGATTGAGCATTTGCCGTTGGTGAGAAATCGGATTACGGGGATTGTCTCTCGCGGCGGCGGCATTTTGGCGCGGTGGATGCTGCATCACCACAAACAAAATCCCCTCTACACTCACTTTAACGACATCATTGAAATCTTCAAAAAATACGATGTTTCGTTTAGTTTGGGAGATTCTCTGCGCCCCGGTTGCACTCACGATGCGTCGGATGATGCTCAATTAGCTGAACTCAAAACTTTGGGACAATTAACTCGCAAAGCTTGGGAACATGACGTGCAGGTAATGGTGGAAGGCCCCGGCCACGTGCCGATGGATCAAATTGAGTTTAATGTCAAGAAACAAATGGAGGAATGTTCCGAAGCACCCTTCTATGTTTTGGGGCCGTTGGTGACAGATATTGCGCCTGGATACGACCACATTACCTCAGCAATTGGGGCCGCGATGGCTGGTTGGTACGGTACTGCAATGCTGTGTTACGTGACGCCGAAGGAACACTTAGGATTGCCGAATGCTGAGGATGTCCGAAACGGGCTGATTGCTTACAAAATTGCGGCTCACGCTGCGGATATTGCGCGGCGGCGTCCGGGTGCGCGCGATCGCGATGATGAACTCTCGAAAGCGCGTTACAATTTCGATTGGAACCGTCAATTTGAGCTGTCATTAGATCCAGAACGGGCAAAGGAATATCACGACGAAACCTTGCCGGCGGATATCTACAAAACTGCTGAATTCTGTTCAATGTGCGGGCCTAAGTTCTGTCCGATGCAGACTAAGGTTGATGCCGATGCTTTGACGGAATTAGAGAAGTTTTTGGCTAGGGAACCTGTGGCGCAAAGCTAATAAGCCCAGGCGCATCTAAACTTTACAGTTAACTTTGATGTAATTCTTGTGGGGTGGGCGTCCCGCCCGCCCAAAAATACAATTTAGATGCCCAACAGCTTATTAGTAGGGTGAGTATTGTCAGCCCAATCAGGAGTGTGCAGAAGTTCTTCAAACCCTGGAAATCTTGTAGCGGGCGATCTTCTTTTTTTTCAGAGTCCAAACGCAATAAATAACGTTTATGGCTAATAACTAACGCCTGGGATGACACAAATTGCCTAGATTGCACTCTTGAGGGGGCTGGGGGTACTATGGCGATCGAGCAACTGTTGCAGTTGCTCTCGTTCCTTTGGTGCTAAACTCAAAGATGTTGGAGCTAATCGAGCCCCGCTCCTTTCCTCCACTCACTTGGAACGATACAATGATACGTTAATTTCCGCACAATAATCTTTACTCGTTGCGAAGCATCTTGACAATTTCTAACTGGTGGGCTAGGAACTCGTCCCCTGAGAAAAATTACTTATTCTGGATTAGTTATTGTGGCACAGGACGGAAAGCTTGTTCTTGTCTGATTTATTGTGATTGATTCCTAGATTAAACTGAGGATTCCCTGTATTGCTATCTAATTTGTAACAGTTTCATTATTAGTTTCCGGCAGCCGTTTGCGCGTGCACAGATAAGCCAGCGGCCCGAACAGCGGCACTAATGTTACTGCCCAAAATGCTCTAGAGTTCTGCATTCCTCGGCGCGCCATGTCGTCTGCCAATAACGCAGGAAATAGCAGGGAAAGCATACAAAAATCTAAACTCATTACGTGGATAAAACGGCTGGTTTGCCACTGACTAATAAAATCAGACCAATCGCCTTTTGTCAAGCCAAAGGCAACTAAAGCAACAGCCCCTAATGTTAATAAAATCCCTGTAAAACGGCAGTCTAACACCTTTAAAAATACGTTTTTAGGGCCATAAAATTATGGATTAGGTTCGCGCAGGGCTAAATAAGGCAGCAAGGCAAATGCGCCCACGCCAAAGGATAAAGTGGCAAATAACCATGCAGGTATTTTCTGCCCCCTGCCGTCAGCAAACAGCACGCAACTGTAGATTAGCGGCCAGGCTCCCATGATGTTGAATAAAGCTACAATTAAAGGGTTGATGCCTGCTATTTTGCCTGTGGAAAGATTGGTAATTAGTGTGATGGTTTCTGGGCTGTCGGGTGGTGCAAATACAAAGGCGTAGGTGCTAAATGCAATCCAAAGCAGCCAAAATCCAATTTTTCTGAACATATGTTGTGGCTCATTACTTCTTGTACTGTAACGGGTAACGTGCGCAATGCGCACCCTACATTTAGAGTGATTATTGACCTATTTCTGAGTGATATTGCTAAATTTTTGCATAAATTGCCGATCGATCCAATCTTTCCAGTACCACAGCAGCGCCGATTCCCACATGAAAGATCCGCGAGAGGCGATCGCCCTTTTATTCCCCGTACCGATTAAGCCTAAATATTGTTCCTGCGGTACAAAGGGTTTCAGCGGTTTTCCCAATAAAAACTGCTGCAAATTTTCAAACAGCGGTTTGCCCTGACGCACGGCAAACACGCCTGCTTTGGGACGCGGATAATTAACCATCGCTGCGATGTCTCCAGCCCCAAATACGTTGGGGTTAGAGACTGATTGCAGGCAGTCGTTGACTTGCATGAAGCCGTTTGAGTCGGTAGCTAAACCGGATTTTCCGATCCAATTGGCTGCCGATGCTTGTGTCACCCAAAAAATGCGATCGCACTTTAATTTTAAACCAGATTCACAGGAAATTTTGTAATTGGGAATTGGGAATTTAGAATCGCAGGCTATCTTAATCATTTCTTGCTTTTCTATGGCACTGACTTTTTCCATTAAATGCACTTTAATTCCACGACTAATCAGAATTTCTTTCAGGCGGCGACGAACCCGTTTGTTATGTCCCGGCATCAATTCAGCACCGCTATGAAACAAATAAATTTCTAGTTCTTCTTCTTTTTTCCCCCTTCCCTCTTCCCTTAATCCCCATCCGTTAAATCCGTTACATAATCCGTTACATAATCCGTTGCCGAACCCCTCTTCCTTCCCCAATCGAGATTGCATATTTAATGCTAATTCTACGCCGCCTGCACCGCCGCCTACAATCGCTACCCGCAGCGGTTTTTGGGGAGAGTTTTGCCTTTCGGAAATTAACTGATTCCAGCTAGCTAAAAACTCCGGTACGGGTTTAGCTGCAATTGCATATTCTGCTGCACCCGGTACAGATAAAGTCGCAGGAGTGCTGCCGATATCCACAGAAAGCACATCAAAATTAACCGGAGGGCGAGTTTGACAAATAACTAAATTTTTGTTAAGGTCGATCGCGATCGCCCGATCGACCAATATTTGACACCCGGCAAATTCAGCGAGCGATCGCAAATCAATGTGACATTCATCATAATTGTAAAACCCGGCAACGTGCCCCGGCAGCATCCCCGAATAAGGCGCGTGCAAGACATCGCTAATCAGAGTCAAACGCACCCCAGGCAGCGGTTTGATGCCGAACATTTTTAATACAATAGCATGACTGTGACCGCCACCAATTAACACTAAATCTTTCACAATTACAGATGTTCGATCGAAATATTCCAGCACCGATATTGTACAGCACTCGCATTCCTTGGGCCGCACTGTCCGGTAAGGAGAGCTTGCAGTGCGTAATGAATGATTTCCCAGCACTTTGACAGAATGCTCTCACCTACTCTCTGTCTCATAGATTATACTTCGCTCAGTTGCGATCGCATAACATCAATCCACCGATTGCACTTAACCGATTCCACATTCAGCGCCAATGGTTGTAGACTGTAGAGCGAGCAAATTTTATCACCAAATTATGCCGGGGTGTGTTTCTACAGCTAACTCACCATTCAAAACTATGACATTACGCATCATTCCGCGCAGTTGGCAGCGATCGATGAAAACTCTTTTCCCGCTTCTGTTTGCCCTCTCATTGATTATAGTATTGCTGGCGAACAACTTGATTCCGGCGATCGCCCAGCAACCCCGCCAGGAAATTCGCGGCGTTTGGATGACGACAAACGACAAAGACATCCTCAGAGATCGTCGCAAACTAGGAGATGCTGTCAGCCAATTAAAGCGGTTAAATTTCAACACAATTTATCCTGTAGCCTGGAATTCTGGCTATGCAATGTATCCCAGCTATGTAGCCCAGCAAAGAGACATTCAACCCTTTGTTTATAGAGGGTTAGAAGGACAAGATATGCTCGCAGATTTAATTGAAAAAGCTCACCGCCAAGGCCTGCTAGTAATTCCTTGGTTTGAGTTTGGTTTCATGGCTCCTCCCACATCAGAATTAGCCACACTTCATCCCGAGTGGCTGACACAAAAACAGGACGGCAGCCAAACATCAAACGATGCCGGCGGCGAAGTAGTCTGGCTCAATCCCTTTCATCCAGAAGTGCAGCAATTCATTACCGAACTCGTACTAGAAATTACCACTCAATATAACGCAGACGGCATACAATTTGACGATCACATGAGTTTGCCGTCGGAATTTGGCTACGATGACTACACAGTTGCTTTGTATATCAAAGAAACAAAAAAAGCGCCGCCAAAAGATTTTCAAAATCCAGCCTGGGTGCAGTGGCGAGCCAATAAAATTACCGCTTTTATGTCGCAGCTAAATCAAGCCGTCAAAGCAGTCAAACCCAATGCCATTTTCTCGATTTCTCCCAATTACTACGAGTTTGCTTACAAACATCACCTGCAAGATTGGCTGGCTTGGGTGCGTTTGGATATTGCCGACGAGCTAATCGTGCAAGTCTACCGTCCCAATATAGAATCATTTGTGGACAAAATTAACCGTCCAGAAATGCAAGAAGCACAGCAAAAAATTCCCACCGGAGTTGGGATTATGACAGGTTTGAGAAATAACCCCGTACCGATTGAGCAAATTAAATCTCAGGTGCAAGCAGTCCAAGGATACGGCTTAGGCGTCGCTTTCTTCTACTACGAAAGCTTGTGGGAATCTGCACCAGAACCCATCGCAGTTCGACTTTCTCAATTTAGCGATTTCTTCCCGTCTTCTGCATTCCGAACAGCGCTACAAATACCCAGACGTGCGGCGACTTTCCCTCCACCTGCGCCACCCAAAACAGACCCCAAAGCTAAGCCGGAGCAACCTACCAAAAACAGCCAACCTTCGCCATCACCAACCACGTAAAAGAATTAAAAAGTAGGGTTCGCACAGCGCACCTTACCGCGAGAGCAATCATTAATCATCAATAAAAATGCAAACTAACCAAAAAATTTTACTGCCAAAAATGGGCTGTGGCACTTGGGCCTGGGGCAACAGATTCCTCTGGGGCTACAATGAAAGTATGGACGAGGAATTGCAAGCCGCGTTCAATCTTTGCGTCAGCAGCGGTGTCACTTTATTCGATACCGGCGACTCTTACGGAACTGGGAAATTAAACGGACGCAGCGAACAGCTTTTGGGGCAGTTTTCTCAACAATATCAAGGTGCAAATAAAGACAGTATTTGTATTGCGACAAAACTGGCTGCTTATCCTTGGAGGCTGACGCGACAATCAATGATATCGGCTTGCAAAGCCTCTGCGGCGCGCCTCGGAAAAAATGTAGATTTGGTGCAAATGCACTGGTCTACAGCTAATTACGCTCCTTGGCAAGAAAGCGCTCTTTTAGACGGTTTGGCTGACCTTTACGATCAAGGATTGGTCAAGGGAGTGGGCTTGTCTAATTACGGGCCGAAACGGCTGAAATGGGTGCATCAAAGATTTAGCGATCGCCAAATTCCTATTGTTACTTTACAAGTGCAATATTCCCTACTTTCCACCTATCCGGTAACAGAACTCGGATTAAAAGATGTTTGCGATGAATTGGGGATTAAAATGATTGCTTACAGTCCTCTAGCCTTGGGGTTGCTGACGGGTAAATACTCTGAAAACGGCTCGTTTCCTAAAGGTATCCGAGGTTTGGCGTGCAAGCAGCTACTTCCGGGAATGCGATCGCTTTTGGAGTGTTTGCGAGAAATAGCGGCCTTCAGAAACAAGAGTGTTTCGCAGGTAGCAATTAACTGGTGTATCTGCAAAGAAACTATTCCGATTCCGGGGGCGAAATCTGCCGTACAGGCGAGGGATAATATTGGTGCTTTGGGCTGGGAGTTAGACTCCGGGGAGATTGCCGAATTGGATCAGGCGGCGGCGAGTGTAGATAAGAAAATGGTGCAGAATATTTTTCAAACTCGGTAATATCTGAGATGTTCCACCATTCTCAGGAACAGGCAAGATGCCTGTTCCACAAGACATGAATTTGCTTGTTCCACAAAAACTAAATTTTCTTGTGGGGTGGGCACCCTGCCTGCCCGTACCATTCTCAGGAACAGGCAAGATGCCTGTTCCACAAGACATGAATTTGCTGGTTCTAGAAAAACTAAATTTTCTTGTGGGGTAGGCTTCTAGCCCGCCCGTACCATTCTCAGGAACAGGCAAGATGCCTGTTCCACAAGACATGAATTTGCTGGTTCTAGAAAAACTAAATTTTCTTGTGGGGTAGGCTTCTAGCCCGCCCCTGAAAGCCTGATTTACACCGCACAAAAATTTTCGACACACCGCAGAAACATTTCTACACCCATCCCCAGGGCAGTTTCATCAAAATCAAAACGCGGGTGATGGTGCGGGTAAGCTAAGTTTTTCTCTGGATTTGCTGAACCCAAAAAGAAATAGCAACCTGGCACTTCTTGCAAAAAGAACGACATATCCTCGCCGCCCATTGTTTGGCATTCGGGAACGATTCCTGCAGGAGTTTCGACAACTGATTCTGCCACGCCGCGCACCAATTCAGCTATTCTCGAATCATTAATAACTGGCGGATAAAGCGCACAATAATCAAATTGGTAATTTGCCCCGTGACTCTGACAAATTCCGGCAATTACTTGCTCGATTCGCTGTCCAAAATAACCTTGATATGCTGGATTGAAATAGCGCACCGTGCCACCGATTTGAGCGGTGTCGGCAATGACGTTGTGGGTGTGGCCTGCGTGGAATTTGCCAACAGTTACTACCGCTGAGTCGATCGGGTCAATGTTCCGCGCGACAATTGCCTGCAAGGCGCTGACAATTTGGGCTGTAACTACGATCGAGTCCACAGTCTGATGTGGCATTGCGCCGTGTCCACCTTTGCCAAAAATCGTGCAGTCAAAAACTTCGACAGCAGCCATCAGCGGGCCGCTGCGGACGCCTACAGTGCCTAAAGGCAGATTGTTCCACAAATGCAAGCCGACGATCGCATCAACATCAGGATTCTTCAAAACTCCCGCTTCAATCATCGGTTTTGCGCCCCCTGGGCCTTCTTCGGCGGGCTGAAAGATAAATTTTACTTTACCCGAAAAGCTGTGTTTGTGCTTTGCGAGATAACAGACAGTACCGAGGGCGATCGCAGTGTGGCCGTCGTGGCCGCAAGCGTGCATAATTCCATCATGCTGCGATCGATAATCCACCTCATTTTCTTCTTGAATAGGCAAAGCATCCATATCCGCGCGAATTGCCAAAACCCGCCCCGGCTTGCCGCTGTCTATAGTTGCGACAATACCAGTTTTAGCAATATTAGTTTCATGATCTATGCCCCATTCCTGCAACTTTTGCGAGACAAACTGCGCCGTTAAATTTTCATCAAAACTCAACTCCGGTTTTTGGTGCAAAAGGCGACGCCATTCGACTAGCTGAGGCTGCAAATTTCTAATCTCCAGCCGCAATTGAGATAAATCCACAGAGGTTAAATTCGGTAAAGTAGAAACCATGTTTTCTTCTCCTTTTTTTTGATTAACTTTGCTCTTTAATCACTTAATAAATGGTAATCACTCATTATAGCAAGCCAGAATAAGTTGTGAAACTCTCTCTGCTCTGTCTCTGCGGTCTCTGCGGTCTCTGCGGTTAAAATAAAATCTTCTTCAATCCTATCTGAGTTGTGCCGGATATTTTTTTAAATGAACCGCAGAGGGTGCAGAGTACGCAGAGGAAGAGAAGAACGAGAAACAGAGGTGTTTAGAATAGGGTTATTTAGAAGTCTGAGGAACTAAATTAACCCCAGGTAGCAACCGCTCTAAATCTAAATCTGAAGCTGCTTTAGCTAATTTAGCAAGGTCAGTCGGGTCATCTAAATGCGGCAAAATACCCAAGACAGGTATTTGAGTCAGCGACTGGATCAAATCAACGGGCGCTCGATCGGCAATTTCTTGTTCGGAATAAGCTTTAACGCAATTAAGCACAATTCCTCTCAGCTTAAAACCAGTGTGTCTGGCGAGAGCAACATTCGCCACAGCTTGCCCGATCGCCCCCAACCTCACAGGTACTACCAAAACCCCTCTCAGCCGCCAATCCCTGGCAATATCGGCCACCGTCAGTTCCCACGTTACAGGCGAACCGAGTCCTCCCAAAGCTTCCACCAACACAAAATCCTTGCGCTCCGAGAGGCTTTGCCAAGCCGTCCAGACCTTTTCGAGTTCGATATGTCTCCCCTCCCGTTCCGCAGCAATCGGCGGTGCTAGAGGCGCATCAAAGTGCAGCGGATTGAGTTCTTCGGGGGATTGGTCGAGGGAAAACAAACGGGTGTAGAGTTCGCGATCGCCCGTTCCCGTTTGCAACAGCTTCATAATTCCCAAACTGCGATCGGGAAAATACATTTGCCAATAAGCAGCCAGAGCGCTGGTCAAAACAGTTTTGCCCGCGTCGGTATCAGTTCCAGCAATTAGCAGCGAGTTCATTGGCAAATAGCTAACAAGTAATTGGCCTCAACATCAGTCTAGGGGAATTTTGCCAGAAGTTTAGAGTTCCGGCGATGGTGCGGGTGTTGGTGCTGGTTCCGGCGACGGCGCGGGTTCCGGTTCCGGTTCCGGTGACGGCGCTGGTGTTGGTTCCGGTTCCGGTGACGGGGCGGGAGTTGGTTCCGGTTCCGGCGACGGGGCGGGAGTTGGGGCAGGTTCCGGTGTTGGTGCGGGAGTTGGCGCGGGAGTTGGTGCGGGCGTCGGTTTGGGCGTCGGTTTGGGCGTCGGTTTGGGCGCTGGAGTCGGCGCGGGCGTCGGTTTGGGCGCTGGAGTCGGCGCGGGCGTCGGTTTTGGTGTCGGAGTTGGTGTCGGAGTTGGTGCTGGGCTCGGTTCCGGCAAAGGTTCTGGGCTCGGTTCCGGCAAAGGTTCTGGGCTCGGTTCCGGCAAAGGTTCTGGGCTCGGTTCCGGCAAAGGTTCTGGGCTTGGTTCCGGCAAAGGTTCTGGGCTTGGTTCCGGCAAAGGTTGCGGGGTTGGGGTTGGCAAAGGTTGCGGGGTTGGGGTTGGCAAAGGTAGCGGGTTTGGTACCGGAGTTAGTGTCGGCGTCGGACTTGTAAGTGATGGCGGTGTCGGAGTGGGTTTGGGGCGCGAATTGTTGAGAAATGAGCCGACTAAAGCCCAGGAACCGAAGCCCGTCAAGATTACTAAGCCCGCCAGCAGACCGATCGCAGCAATGGGATTGTCCCAAAAAGAGCCGCCAGCAGGCTCAATTAACGGGTCTGGCTGGTTTTGCGGGTGGGAACTCTGGGCGGCTGGCTCCGGCGGCCGGCCCACGGCCACCGTTGCTATTAGCGAAGGGTTTGTCGGCACCGCTGCTGGCGCGGGCGGTACAGTTGGCGGGTTAGGCTTAGGATTAGTTTGGCCGTCGAGTGCTTGGGCGACTTCGCTGACAGATTGATATCGATCGCGTGGAGACCGGCTCAACATCCGATTCAGCACCAAAGCCAAACCCGTGCTCACCTGCACTCGCTGCTGCCAATTCCATTGCAGCGTTGTTTGATCGAGCAATTCCTGCGGTTCTTTGCCTGTCAGCAGGACGATCGCCGTTACGGCTAAAGCGTAGAGGTCGCTGCTGGCAGTTGCCCGCCCGCTTTGCAACTGTTCCATCGGTGCGTAGCCGATTTTGCCGACAGTTGTCGCGTGGGCTGTTCCTTCGGGAGACTGGACTTTGGTGGCGAGTTCCTTCACCACTCCAAAGTCAATCAGCACTGGCATTCGATCGTTTTCCCTGCAGATGATATTTTCTGGGGAGATGTCGCGGTGGATGATGCCGCGGGCGTGGATGTGAGCCAGTACCGGCAGCATTTGCCGGATAAATACCAAGACTTCGGCTTCGGTGAAGGTGCGACCATTTGAAGTTCGATCGAGCAACAGTTCGCGGTAAGTCATGCCTTCCACGTAATCCTGCACTAAAAACAAACGCTGGTTCTCTTCAAATATTGCCCGAAACTGGGGAATTTGTGGGTGCCCAATTTGGTAAAGTATTGCCGCCTCTCTTTGAAACAATTCCTTCGATTTTTCCAAAACGTAAGGCCCGCTTTGCACCGGAATCAATTCCTTCAGGGCGCAGCGTTCTTGAAACCGCCCCAAATCTTCTACTAAATAAGTCCGGCCAAATCCTCCTTGACCTAAAATATTCACCAAGCGGTAGCGGTTTTGTAGGAGAGTTCCAATAGCAATAGGTGGCTGCATAAGTTTAAGTAGAAACTGTTAAAAAATAGACGATCGCTCGCAGACTTAGTAATGCTAGGTCTTTAATGCTCTTGAGCAGACTTCACTCTCTGTAGTCCCCAGTCCCGACCAAAGTTAGTATTTTACATTTTTTTGACATTCTTGGACGCCATGATGGTGAGAAACCGGGTTTTTTCACGAAAATACAGAGGTTGCAACCTGCAGATCCGATCGAAAACCCGGTTTCTTTAGTGTTGATGAGTCCTGGACTGTTTGAGCAACTTTGAGCAACAGCCCGGATGCCTGTTGGGTTCAAAGTTCAATATTCTTGTGGCGCGAATAGCCCGCCCCTGAAATGCCGATCGCAAATGCTGCAAGATTTGAGTTTGAGCTAACTAGGTGTTAAGCTTTGCTTTCACCATGTCTTGAATTCTGTTACCGTCTGCTTTGCCTTTAAGCTGCTGCATTGCCTTGCCCATCACCTTGCCCATATCTTTTGCAGAAGTAGCGCCAACCGAAGCAATCACTTCGTCAACGACTTGACTCACCTCTTCGTCTGACATCTGCGGTGGCAAATACTCTTCAACAATTGCTAACTCCGCCTCCTCTTGTGCGACTAAATCTTCGCGGCCACCTTTGCGGTATTGTTCGATCGAATCCCGGCGCTGTTTGGCTATTTGCATCAAAATTTCCATTTCTTGAGCTTCTGTCAGCGTGTCTTGGCCGGAAGGACGGAGGCTGACTTCTTTTTCGAGAATAAATTTCTTGATGCCGCGAACTGTTTCCAAGCGAACTTTGTCCTTGGACTTCATGGCTGCTTTGATTTCTGCGTCAATGCGTTCTCTTAAGCTCATCGATTTCTACCTTGCTTTGGCCGATATCAAAAATCTGGAGTATGCTTCCGATTCTTAACTTTTTTTACAGTATTTTTCAAGTTTATTGCCTGTTGGTGGCATTTTTATCGCATTGAACCCGGATGCCTTCGGCTTTCGACTGAATTTGGGCGGCTGCACTTGCAGCCTCAGCCCCAAAGTGACTCACGCCAGAACTTTTAGACGCAGGGGCAGAAGTGCGATCGTACTTCTGCCTGTACAGATTTCGCGAGAACCCAGATTCCGCATCCTGGGGTGTCACACATCATAATTACGCAGAAAACTCTATCTTTAACCCAGATTCCGCACCCTGGGGTGTCACTCAGCATAATTACGCAGACAACACTATTTTTAAAGTAATAAATTATGCCGTTAAAAAGTTTTTGCCCGTTAATATACGGTAGATCAGTCTAATTTATAGTTTATTGCGGGACAAAAATAAGTAAAAACCGATAGTGACCCTTGAGGGTGCCGAATGTGGGCTTTACAGTAATAAATTATGCCTTTAAAAAGTGTTTCGTCCGTTAATGTACGGTATCAAAGTATAATTTATAGCTTATTGCTGGATAAAAATAAGTAAAAACCGATTGTGAGGGTTGAGGGTGCAGAATGCGGGCGAGAAACCTGCTCGATCGGACATATTTCTGCAAGTCCTATTCAATCGGCCTAACTTAACACTTGTGACCGCCCCAAAAGTTAAATCTCTCAAAAAATTGGCTGAATATTTCTAGTTTCAGATGGTAAGATAGCGGTGGAATAAACGTCCTGCAAGAGGCCTGCTGTGATCCGTTCTGCTACTTTACCGCTTCCGCTTCCCGAGCCGCCGATTTCCGCTCACGACCGTCTGCGGCTGTTCTCCGGTTCTGCTAATGTTCCCCTCGCCCAAGAGGTGGCTCGCTATCTGGGGATCGATTTGGGGCCGATGGTTCGCAAGCGGTTTGCTGATGGGGAACTCTACGTTCAAATTCAAGAATCGATTCGGGGTTGCGATGTTTACTTGATTCAGCCAACTTGCTGTCCGGTAAACGATCGCCTCATGGAATTGTTAATTATGATCGATGCTTGTCGCCGCGCTTCGGCTAGACAAATTACTGCCGTCATTCCCTATTACGGATATGCTAGGGCCGATCGCAAAACGGCCGGAAGAGAGTCGATTACTGCAAAATTAGTGGCTAATTTGATTACTCAAGCTGGGGCCGGTCGCATTTTGGCGATGGATTTGCACTCGGCTCAGATTCAAGGTTATTTTGACATTCCTTTCGATCACGTTTACGGTTCGCCGGTGCTATTGGATTATCTGGCGAGCAAGCAATTGACGGATATTGTTGTGGTTTCGCCGGATGTTGGCGGAGTCGCTAGGGCGAGAGCTTTTGCCAAAAAGCTTGGCGATGCTCCCCTGGCAATTATTGACAAGCGCCGCCAAGCTCACAACGTGGCAGAAGTGATGAATCTTATCGGTGATGTCAGGGGTAAAACAGCCGTGTTAGTGGACGACATGATCGATACTGCCGGCACGATTTCTGAGGGCGCGAGATTGTTGCGCCGCGAGGGTGCGAGGCAGGTTTATGCTTGTGCTACTCATGCGGTGTTTTCGCCTCCGGCGATCGAGCGTTTGTCTAGCGGGGTTTTGGAAGAGGTAATTGTTACGAATACAATTCCTGTGCCGGAAGAGAACCGTTTTGAGCAGTTGACGGTGCTTTCGGTAGCCAATTTGCTCGGAGAAACTATTTGGCGGATTCACGAAGATAGTTCTGTTAGCAGTATGTTCCGCTAGAGGGCAAAGACACTTTTTGAATGTTTGTTTTAGGGTGCGTTAACAAGAGTGTAACGCACCGTTTTTTTGCCCAATAGTGCGATCGTTTCCCGCAAGTAATAAGCCCAGGCCCATCTAAATTTTACTGTCAACTTCCCTTAAATTCTTGGCAAGTGGGCGTCCCGCCCGCCCGGAAAATACAATTTAGAGGTCGAACAGCTTATCAAGTTTCTCGCTAAAATAACGGTTATAACTTTTTAGGGAGGACTCAAGTCCTCATAAAATTCGCTCGGACTTGAGTTTTCACTACGAACCAATGTGACGATCGCCGATCGATCGCACTTGGTACCACCGGAACAAGAGATGCTAAAATTCTATCTTGTTGTCTGAAGAGGGCGACTTTTTATATTCTAGATAAGTCTCATCACAATAAGGGGCCAATAGGGAAAAATCATGAAACATTCACTTGTACGAACAGTGGTGGCACTGGCAGGTTCAGCAATTTTAACACTTGGCGCGATCGGTACGGCTAAAGCATTTACTTTTGACGAAACCGACATTAACCAAGACCGAGTAATTGTCATCGCCCAACCCCGCCCTTCCGGCGGCTACCAATTGTTAATTGTAGAACAAGTATCTGACAAGCGACAATGCTGGAGCGAAAGTGGCTCTAATCCCGTGAAAGTCGATCCCTTATTAGTTACTTTTGATTTCACCGGTATTTGTGGCCGCGCAACTGACAGCAACGGCTTTTCAATTCGCATGGCAGGCACCGATTTAGCCTTAAAATACACCCTAACTTTGGAAACTGTTGATGGCAATGTTCTACTAATTGGAACTCCGGTAGATTACCAAGGTAAATCGGTGATTATCGGCCGCACAAATGGCGATGTTAACGACTTCATGAAAATCAGTCTCGATCCTGCTTGGCGCTTGAGTAAAAGAGCTTACCAAGGCCGCACATTAGGCCACTTTTATTTCACTACCAATCAATCCGCACCGGGAGAAATTGGCAATACCGGAGGCAATACCGGAGGCAATACCGAAGCAATACCGCAGCCAATACCAATACCAATACCTCAGCCATTACCGCAGCCAATACCGCAGCCATCACCGCAGCCAATACCGCAGGAAATACCAATACCGCAGCCAATACCGCAGGAAATACCAATACCGTAGGCAATACTGGCTTTTCTACAACTCGGAGATAGCTACCGATGATATCTACGCTTCCGAAATTAAAGAAGCTGTGGGCTTTGGATTTGTAGCCCGGTTTTCTCAAAATAATACCTTTCGACTGCAACTTGCTGTTACCAGAGAGCAATTGGTATCTTTAGTATTGGAATCCTGGAAAGGAATACAAGATGCTATATCACATTTCCTAGCAATGTTTCTATCCGTCCCTCCCTATAGCGATGTTGATATTGTCGGCTGGAGTGCCTGAAAAGTTCTATTTGCGCGGGAAAACAAGATAGTTAGCAGTTATCAAGATGGAACTTTTAAACCTACGCAGTCCGTCACTCGCGCTGAATTGATGGCGGTGCTCCGTCGAGCGGCGGAATTTGGTTTCTCTGCCCGGGGAATTAACCGGGATTTAGTTGCTAAAGAGCCGTCTAAAACTTTTTCAGACACTCAGAATTATTGGGCTGCTTCTATTTTTGCTCAAATGTCTTCTTATTGTTCTGTTGCTTCTGCTCTTAACGAAATTGGCGATGGTTTGCTCCGAATGATTCTGCAAAGCGGAATTACGCGGCTGCTACTTTGCGGATGCTGAAATGCGTTAAGGCTCAGTAGGACGAATTAGATCCCCGACTTCTTCAAGAAGTTGGGAATCTGAGTATTTTGTTTTTTGAGCTGGACATTTTACGCTACACCATAATCAGTATATGGCCGTTTGTAGGGGGGTTGCAATCCCAAAATAATATCCTCTCTCGGTACTCCCATTGCAACTAATTCCTCCGCAGGATTTTGGTCTGTTAAATTTTGCTGAAGCCAGATTTTTCCATCTTTGATGTCAATGTGAATGATGCTTCGATAAATCCGGGTTAAGTGTTCCCAGCCGACATTCATCCACTGATAATGATCTCGTTCTGTGTCGCAGATGAGTTGCACTTCGACTTCCTCATCGGAAACATCATCTTCGGCATAACGGGTGATTAATGTCAGAACGTATTGACGATATTGAGCTAGTTTGTCCATTGCACAATTACCTCATTTGTTGGATCGTATACGATTAGCAACACCTGATACTGTTGTACCGCAGTTTGAGTAAACTCATACTGGAAAAATGTTCTATACACTTCAACTGGTACTGCCAAGTACAATTTGCGATTAGGTTCAACCGATGCCAATGCCAGCCGATAACTGAGAAATTGCCCCAATGCAGCATAAAAGTCTGTAATCGCAGAGGAATTGAGGAAGCTTTTGATTTCGACTGCAATTTTCTCCCCACCTCGCTCCGCTGCGACTAGCCTTTCTGCTCCCAAATCGACCTGAAAGTTAACATTGCCAAACTTAAACTTTAGTGGATCGGCAGTAATCACCCACTGTTCTTTTTGAAGTGCCCGTTTTACGGAGTCGTGGAAGGTATCTTTGGCAGACACAAACAAATTCTCAGCGCGATTGCAAATAAATATTAATTATACCGAAATCGCGGTATATTGTCAATCGGTACAATCCTAATTTTCTAAATAGTTTTAATTTTTAAGTTAATCAGGACTAAAGTCCTCATCATATCGTTTCCTTGGGTTTCTTCTTAGATGGCTTTTTAGGAGTTTTCTGGACGGGGATTGTCTCTGATTCTTGCTGTGCGATGTCGGGGGTTAATTTGGACAAGTCATTTAAGGATAGTTTTTGCTGGGATTCAAGTTCGTTTAGCAAGTTTGAAGCTGTTTCTAATATTTGCTTTCCCTGTCTGACTTGAAGGGTAGTTTTATTTTCGATCGCATCTAGCAACACAAAAATCGAAACTGTTTGCCAAATATCTAAATCGTCGCCGACGACATCGCAAGCAGAGACAATTTTGCCGTTTTGTGGGGCGTGAATTCCTAAGCCGGAATCTTGAATTAACGGCTGGATTTCTGCTATACTTAAATCCGCAAGGTCTGTAATTTTATGTTCGAGGGATACTAAATCTGCTAAATCGGGTAAGTTGACCGATTCTGCGGCTAAAGCATCGAATTTAAAGGTAAGAGTTTGATTCAGCGGATCGGAAATGGCATAAATTGATTGAATTTGCGCTCGACTAACCGCACCTTTCTCGAAAAAATCTCTACCTTGCGGGGCGATCGCAATTTTCCCATTTTCAGCCACCTCCAAGCTTTCCAAACTAACCAGAGTCGCCGCCGTAGTCTTCACAAAAATCTCGTCTAACCCCAGCAAATCCGCCAATTCCTTCAATGTTGGCGCAGGTTCAAACTCAACACCCGCCCGCAAAATGAACTCTTCCAACACGTTAAACTCGCGCGGTTCGCTAATCGCCACCTCCAGCGGAGTTTGGCGAATTGCAAAGCGGAATTGACGCGCCGCCAACACTGACAAACCCGGATTTTGTTGCTCAATTTGTTCGGCTAGCGAACTTAAATTCGAGTCTATTGGTTTAGTTGAGGACGCTAGAAACATCTACAAAACCTCCGCAGTGACGCACCGTTTTTGAAACTTCCTGATACATTTTTCCCACTGTACCTGTTTGTTGGGTAAATAAATCGTGGCAGCCGACAACTACCAGCAATTCTTGAGCGCGGGAAAATGCCACATTCACCCGTTCCGGTTCCTTAGCAAATCCAATATCGCCCCTAACATTATTGCACACTGTGCTGACAATAATTACAGGTCTTTCCATGCCTTGAAATATGTCAACCGTCCCAGTGCGGATGCTCAAAGCAGGGAATCTTTCGCCTTCGATTCTGTCTTTAATTGCATTTAATTGAGCAGCATAAAAAGTGATAATTCCGATTTCTTTCGGTGGTTCACCGTCGGCAACTTTGGGCCGCCAAGCTGTCTCCATTTGTTCGCACAAACGCTCGATCGCATCAATCTCCTTGACATTCAACCGCGAAGTACCCTGTTTTTCCTCTTCAAATCCTTGTCCGATGGGCGTTTTCACCCACAGAATGTGATTATTTTCTTGAATGATTCTACCTGCGAGGTTGTGGGCGCGTTTGGTGTCGGCTTCCTGAATGCCACAGTTGAGTTTTTGCTGGTAAAACTGATTGATAGCGCCCATGATTTGTGGGTGCATTCGATACTGAGTTGTCAGCATTTTTTTGATGCTGTCGCTGGCATTTTCAAACAAAACTTTGAACAGCGATTCTTTTATGAAGCTAAGTTCGTCTCCGGTACAGCCGATGTCTTCGGCAATATCGTCGATCGTACTTTGATTAAACATCGGCGGCAATTGCCGGTGATCGCCCACTAATACTAACTTTCTGCCTTTCAAAGCGGGGATTAATAACTCTGGGGGAGTGCATTTGCTAACTTCGTCAATGATGACTGCATCAAAGCTGGGAAAGTTTTTAGTAAAATCAAAACTAGCAGCTTGCACGCAAGTAATGCCGATCACGTTGGCATTGTCAATATAAATTTGCTTTAAATCGTTGCGGTCTTTTTCTGATGGATTGCGAAGTTTTTGAATCCAATCTGTCACAAAGGTTTGAGAACGATTTAGGGCTGTTTCTTCGTGTTCTAATTTCCGCTGCCAAGTTTTGAATAAACGCTTAATTTTGTTTAAAAAAGCTACGGTGAATAATCCTGTATTCGGAACTTCTGGCTGATATTGAGTCGGGATAGTTTGCCATGCTGACTCCCACCACTTTCTCTCAAGCAGTAATGCTGCTGTCGGTTGCTGCTGTTGCAGTTGAGCGGTAATTTCGCTCAATTCTGTTTGAAGTTCGGCGAGTTGCTGCTGCGAAGTTGCAGCCGCAATTTGCAGCGGGGATAAATGCTCGTCAAGAGTGTTTTTGATGGTCTCCAAAACCCCAAAAGGGTCTAGATCGGCAATGGATTTTTCAAGCTGAATCGTGCTTGCTTTCCAAGCCTCAACTTGCTTGACAAACTGCTGCGGTTGCTCCCAAATATTCGATTTTTGGGCGAGATATTGTTCGGATAAAATCCGCAACTTTTCAGGGACGTTTGGCTGTTGGACAATTGCTTGCAACAAATTAGTAACTTCGCTAATTTTTAAGTTTGCCTCTTGCTGCGCTGTTTCTACCTGAAGTTTAGCGGCGGATATTTGCTGCTGGTTTAAGGTTTGACCGATTTTATCTAATAATTGTTGCTGTTTGATAAGCTGCTGTTCGGTTTCGGTTTTTAGGGGAACCACGCACTGACGCGCATTGGCGAGGATACTGTGCAGCAATTCTTTGACTAGGCGATCGAAGGTAGCCTGGACATGATTTGGGTGCAATGATTCACTATAAAACTGTTGAATGTTACCTAAGAAAGTGCGAGCTTTTTCGATGATAAATTTGCGCTGACTTTGGCTGACTTGGGAATAGCTGGCGAAGTCTTTGGCGAGTTGTTGCCACTGTGTACGATCGCCCGCAGAGAGCACGATCGGCGTTTGACTCAAATTTAAGTGCAGAAACTCGCTAAACCGGAACTGTTGCCCTTGTATGTCCTTAAAACCTGCGCTTTCTTCGTGGGATATCGCCTTTTGCAACCGATCCAAATCGGGCAAATTGATTTTGCATTTGGGCGGCACGATCGGCAATTTGAGCGATCGGGCAATTTTCAGCAATCCTGGCGGCAATCCTACCATATCATCCGTGAGCATTGCGCCCGTTTCCCAGCAAGTTTTCACGACTTCATAAAGTCCCGTATCTGCCGTCTCGATCCACTGTGCAACGGCGACGACAACGGCTGCAATTTCGGCTTTTCGCAGTTCCAAATTCTTGATTTTCTGTTCGAGATTGTGGCGGTGTGTCTGATTTTGCCGATCGCCCAATTCGAGTTGATTCACAGCCTCCGACATCTGCCGCGACACCCGCAACGACTCCGCAACCGCCGACATAGCGTGACAAACATCATCAGCGCGATCGAATGCCGTCTTAAATTCCGATATTTGCGCTGCTACAGTTTCCTGCAACCAAACCGCAATCCCAAACGCGCCGCAAGCAGGGCGATCGAAGCCGATTTGAGTAGCATAGCTGGTGGCAATGCGAACATTTGCCATAAAGTTTTCTACTAAAACATTGCCTTCTGAATAAGGTTTTAGTCTGGGCATAAACTCGGCCACTTCTGGAGATTCCCAGTTGACATTCGGCGCATCCAGCAAATTTCCTAGCCCGGTAACTAGAGATTCAATCTCGCTTTTTTCGGTTAAAATCTTTTCATACGCTGCTCCTTGCTGGTTGCACTTTTCCTCAATATTTGCTTGACTGTCGTGCAGGTGTTTTAGTTCATTAAAAAAATCTTTCTCTGCGGCCCAGTAGGCGGTAAATCGCTCTGCTTCGGCCACCAACTGCCCCAAAGCTTTGACATTAGTCAGGCGCTGCGAGAGCTTTTCTTCGCAGTCAGTCGCCGTATTTTGCAGCCAAGTGCCGATCGCATTTTCCTCCAAAAACGGCTGCCCTTCTTCCTGCACCTTATGAGCTTTTCCCTTTCGCAAAGCCCGAATCGCCGGATTGTGAACTAACCGACTCAAAGCATTGTCTACAGCCAAATTTGCTTGCGAAGCAATGAGCGTTTTACCACCCTGACGGGCAATTTGATAGCAAATCTCCGCAATCACAGTCGTTTTGCCAGTTCCCGGCGGGCCTTGAATCAAAATTAAATCCCGTGCCGAAAGCACCGTTTCTACAGCGGCAAGTTGGTCGTCATTAGCATTGCGATTTAATAAGTGTTCCCGATCCAATTTAATCAGTTTTTCCGGCAGTCTCGCCTGAGAAGAGTCGAATAAAAACTCACTCAAATAGGGATTTTGAGCGCGGCCATCTGTCAGCATTTTTAAAGCTTTCTTCTTGCGTTCGATCTGACTGATATCGCCCGCCGCATCAAAATATAAGAATCCTTGTTTGGGCAGTTGATATCTGCCGCCCGCCATGCGATCGCCTAAATCAACATCTAACTTAATGCGTAATTTACCATGTTCAAAGTCTATTTCGGCGATGCTGCCTAATGTCTCTCCATCTCGGCTGCTTCTGCTTCCGGGCGGCGAATCAAACAGAATAATTTCTTCATTTCGCGCCTTTTTTAGCCTTTCGCGAAAGTCTCCCAATTCTAAGGAATTTTCCTCGTAGCCGTCAAGAGTTGCGGAATTACGATCGATTTCAAAAGTGACGATTTTGAAGCCGGAACCGTAATTATGACCGCGAAAAGGTACGCAAAATTGACGCGCTTCCGCGATGCGTTTTTCCACATTTAAAAAAGTATGCCAAACTTTTAGTTGTTCGGTAGTCGGTATGTGTCTGTTGTCCCAAAATGGCATTTGTTGGACGCGGGCGATCGACTTTACAGGAATTGGCGACCGACTGTTAGCCAAAAGTCGCAACTGCACCGGCAAAGCATACCCATCTTTCCTACCTCTGGGAACCGCCACCAAACCAGCATCCAGCAGTTTTAAACCGCCAATTCCGTCTTCACAGCGTACAGTTGCTAACAACCGCAAAGTGCGATCGGCTTTTTGCAACAATTGGGGTAATTCAAAATCATCTCCATCCGTAGCAAGGAGTAATTCCCAGATTTCTTCTTCCGAAAATCTCTCATTTACCTTTTGGCGACGGACGTAGAAAAGATTGTGGGATTTGCCAGCTATCTCCGACATCAGAATTTCCGCACGTTCTCTGCATTCCCAATCGCAATATTTCCCTAAAGCTGCTTCCCCTTCTACATCCCGAATAAACTTATTAATTGTGCGATCGCCACTAAATTTATATCCCCAATCTTCTGTTACTAAAGATGGCATATTTTGATTTTAGATTTTAGATTTTAGATTTTAGATTGGATTTAAGATTAGCACATCGGAACTTGTGCCGGCACATTGGTGTCAACCAGAGCCTGCAACCCCTGATAAATCTGGCTTTTTGCTGAGTCTAGATCCCCCTAAATCCCCCTTAATAAGGGGAGTAGGGGTTGACTTTGATCACGCTCTTGTCCCCCCCTTATTAAGGGGGGTTAGGGGGGATCTAGACCTAACTGTCAAACAGCAGACCTATACTACTTTTAACGTTAAGTGGACACAAATGATACCGACAGAACGGCTAAATCCCAAAGATTAAGGTTTGCTGAAGCCCACCCGGAGGCGATCGAATTAAACTGTTTAGAATCAAAAGGGCGAACGATGGGACTTGAACCCACGAATGGTGGTACCACAAACCACTGCCTTAACCACTTGGCTACGCTCGCCGTATCAGTTTTAACTATAGCATCAGATCTCAGCACAAGTCTAGGGGTAAGGCAAAAATATTTTGAAATATTTCTGAGCGTCCCTGAACCAGACAGATCGATTGTGCCTCAAATTCCAAGCACAGTAAGAGTTTAGCACAATTTTCGCTCTGCGCGATCGGGGTGAGCGATCGGCAATAATCTCGCCCCCAGCAGTCATGCGGCCTGGGTTCGGCAGCTTTGGCAGCGTCCCGATTCGATCCAGCGCATTAAAATAGCCTTATCAGCCCAGGCGCATCTACATTTTACAGTCCTGTTTGATAAAACTCACCTCTGACACCCTTCTCAAGAACAGGCAAGATGCCTGTTCCACAAAGAATGAATTTCTTTTAGGGTGGGCTCTTCTAGCCCGCCCCTAAAAGCCTTATTGAGAATGGTGCAACATCTCAGATGAAATGCTTGTGGGGTGTCCCGCCCGCCCCAAAAATACAACGCAAGAAGCGGGACAGCTTATCCCACACTGCATGAGTTATCAACCATCATTCTTCTCTCTCTTCTCTCTTCCCTCTTCCTTCGCGCAGCTTCGCGTCTTCGCGGTTCGTTTAAAAAAAAGTCTTGTCCGCAATATAAAATCTAAAATCAATATGAGCTACTGTGTCAACCCCGAATGTCAAAATCCTCAAAACTCCAACACCGCAAAATTTTGCTTAAACTGCGGCTTTAACCTGTTGCTGAGACAGCGATATCGCCCGATTGAACTTTTAGGTAGAGGCGGATTTGGCAAAACTTTCCTAGCAACTGATCAAGACATCCCATCTCTACCCCGCTGTGCAGTCAAGCAATTTTATTTTTACGACCGCGACCCCGAAATTTTCAACAAAGCCGTTGAATTATTTCGGCAAGAAGCCGTCCGTTTAGACGAACTCGGAAAACACCCGCAAATCCCCACATTATTAGCCTGCTTTGAACAAGAAGGTCATATTTATTTAGTTCAAGAGTTTATAGACGGGCCGACTCTTAAACAAGAATTAGACAAGAGTCTCTACGATGAAAATCAAATTTGGCAACTGCTGCAAGACTTATTGCCGGTGCTGCAATTTATCCACGACAAGCGCGTCATTCACCGCGACATCAAACCCGAAAATATTATCCGCCGCCAATCAGACAACAAACTCGTATTGATCGATTTCGGCATTGCCAAACTGCTGACTGATTCAGCCATGCTTCGTCCAGCAACGCTCATTGGCAGTCAAGATTATGTAGCTCCCGAACAAATGCGCGGCAAAGTATTTCCTGCTAGCGACCTTTACAGTTTAGGTGTTACTTGCATTCGCCTGATGACGCAAGTTCCTCCCTTGGATATGTACGACTGCAACAACGAGCGCTGGTGGTGGCGGGAGTTTCTCCCCAAAGCCACGAGTATTAGCGAGGAGTTAGGCGAAATTTTAGATAAATTGCTGCAAACTCATCTCAATCAGCGGTACAGTTTTGCTGCGGAAGTTTTGGACGATATCAAAGCAGCTTTAGATCTTCGACATCAAAATTTGCTTTCGCCCGAAAAGCCGCTCATCGCTCCCGATCTTAATAATAGCGATAAATCAATCAATATCACCGCGCTACCAACTCCTGATTCTCCAATTTTACCGACTAATGCCCTACCCAATTCAGCGGAAAATTTTTCCTTATCTGTTACTTCCAATACTTCAAATATCGAGCCAACCCTAATTTCTGCACGGGGAGTAGATTATACCAAACTGCGAAATTTTTTGTCTAACCAAAAATGGAAAGAAGCCGATCGCGAAAGTTGGGGCTTGATGTGTCAATCTCTTTCCCAGCCACCGGGAACTCAGCTAGAGCGTCGGTACAGTATTAGAAGTTGACAAAAAAAGAGATATATGAATTTACCCGGTCAAGGAATCCAACTCTA
>NZ_JAUBTQ010000055.1:0-45452 GCF_036702515.1 Microcoleus sp. BROC3 | reverse complement strand
TTTTTCCTCTTCCATATTTTCTTTTAGTAACTCAGCCATAGCTGAGTCAATTTATGCTGCTTAGTCTAAACACCAGTAATGAGCGGCTTAACCAAAACCCTTGCAGGTGCAGCGGCGCTCGCTGCACTCGATCGAACGAGTATAAATTTTGATGGTCAAACAATTAAAGCTGCCTCTTGGGGAAGTTCTGCAGCCAGAGTTGCCTCCTCTCTCTCAAGAGGGCAACAGCACCTTTTCAACCTTTACAGACAACATGAAGTTGCCCGTTCACCGCTGGTGCGAGATGAGCGTGCGGGTTTCTCGGCCTCTTGGGTCGAAACCGTTATTGCTAAAGCCTTGGAACGGGGGAGTGCGACTGTCTTCGATCCATTTGCCGGTGCGGGTGAAATGCCAATCGAACCCGGAGCTAGCTGGTTCTCCCGGAGTGCGACTGTCTTCGATCCATTTGCCGGTGCGGGGACGACGCTGCTTGCTGCTGAGAAAATGGGGGTTGAATGTTTGGGAGTAGAAGCTCATCCCTTCGTTGCTAGGATTGCTTCAGCCAAGTTGTTATATCGAACTGACCCCGCTCTTTATTTAGATCATATAAGAAAGGTCAAAATACGTGCCGAAAATTTGCCTGGCTGTGTAGATAATTATCCGGCTCTGATTCGTTCTTGTTTAAGCGATCGCTCCCTTGAAGGCTTAAATCGATTGTGGCAGGCTTGGAAACAATTAGCTGACGATTCTCCTCAATCCGAGTTGGTATGGCTGACAATTATAGCCATTCTCTGCCATGTTTCCTGCGTTGGAACTGCCCCTTGGCAGTACATCTTACCAAACAAACCAAACCAAGAAATCTGTATTGTCGCCGATGTCAGCTTGTTTTGTAATTGGCGATTCGGCTCCTACGGCATTTATGTTCCGGTGATTGAATGGATGGGAAGCTTAGAATTGGCAGCCGGATTTCAATCTTTCAAGTTTGAGAAGACTCGCGAGCGTAATGTCAAGTGGAAAAACCGGAAGCATAACGTTCCTCTGTGCGAAGGGTGTTTGTGGGTTAGGGGATGATCGAGATTTGACCAGCTCAAAGTGTCGGGCAGAAATTAACAGCAAGCAAATCAACAACTATTAGTCGAAAATATTAAACTAATAGCATGGTGGGATAGATTATCGGCTCTTGATGTTGCAGAGATTAAAAATCAATTACTTAGTAGTGAGCGAGTCAAAATAGACACCTTTATCAATGCATTGAATCAGTCATTTTCGCGGGTGCAGGGGGTGAATGTTACTGTTTTACATGGTTTTTCTCAGCAAATTGCTACGATAGAACAGGCAATTGAATACCTTCATAATTACTCCGATCCTCAACCTTCCCCCACACCTGTCCAGAAATACGAGATTGACATTCGGTACAACAATGGTGATACAATCCACGCTATTTTTCAGCAGAAGGCTGAAGCGATTAGATTTCTGCGGACGTTTGCTTAAGGTATAAAGTTTGATGGAGCGACGGTCTATTTTTCTCGCAATCGTAACTATTTTTTCCTGTTTCTCCAAAGTAATGCAACAAAAAACTGTGCCGATTGAATACAATCTATTGTGATGCTCGATTGGTTTTGTAGAAAACCTTTAGAGACATGGTATTATTTGAATGTTTTAGCCAGTGTTTAACCATTATTTTAACCACTTATTTTACGAATCGTGGTATCTCGCTAACTGTTAGTGATGGCAAAAAGTTCTTTAGAAAACGACAACGAAGTTAAAGTGGTATTTTTCAAATTTTTTTTTGTTGTGTTACAATAAATATTTGTAAAACTATGTTAAATTAAGAGTTAATTTATGAAATAAAACCGGGCATTGTGTGTGACAATTTTAGAAGAGGATGGCTAGTTGGTTCATTGTAGCAAATGGTTGAAAGCTACCCGAATAAAAATGGTATTATTAGCATGAAGAGGCTAGGCTATGGAGTTATCTACTACCACCACCACCACGATAGATGGCGACCGCATTCAAGAGTACGCCAAGAAGCTACGCCAGAGTAATTTTTTAGAAACTTTGGCCTTGAATGTAGCAATGGGGATTCATGCCGAAATTACTAAAAGGGATGAAACATTAGAAGGCTTTAGTCCTAAGTGTGTTGATGAACTCGAAAAATTTCTCAAAGAGCAGATAGTTGATGATGCTTTCTACTTGACAAAAGCAGAGGAAATATTAAATCATCTGACCCTCTGGCTTCAGGCAGGTAGAACCGAGGAAAATTTATGGAAAAACGTGGCACTTGATTCAGCTTTAATTTTTCTAGAGCCACTCGATTTATCCAATCGGACACTAGATGAGTTAACCGCTATGCTGGGGCTGGCTTCAAAAACAGTTCCCGCAACCGAACCCCAGCTATTTATCAGCACCACAATCACTCAAATACTCACCTCAGCCCCTCCTAGAACGGCTTGCAAGTCCTTATTACGAATTTGGGATTGGCAAGAAGATGCCCAGAAAAATGTGTTTTTTCGAGATAATTACAGCACGGGTTTTGTCAAGTTAGCCTTAAAGGATAAAGACCCAGTTACTAAAGAATATTTTTACTTTACAGGCAAGGCCGCCTGGGGAATTATTGAGGAATTTGGCAGTTTGGGGAAAGATACCGCCAAACTCCACTGTTTACTATCTGCCTATGTTTTTCAAGAGGCTGTGCCTTGGAGAACTGAAATTAAGCTAGCTGGAACTGGGAAAAATGGCGGCACTAACCTCATAGACTTAATGGGTTGGGGTGAGCGTAAAGATATGACCACTTCCCAGAAGTTACTCAGGATAGAGCAATGCCTGAAGGTTCTGAGAAGGCTGGACGCTACCATTAAATGGAATATCGGGAAGCTAGGATGCGATATGAATTCCCTCATTTGGGACGTTGCTGTGGAGCGCTACGGGCAGCGTAACATTTTCACAGATGAAATTGATGAACCAACAGAAATAGTAGCCTTCATTCGGGCGGGTAGATGGGCTGAGTTTTTCTTTAATAAACCTGGCAAGAATGCTACGCCTCCAGTTGCCTTATATGAGTTTGGTTGGATTTCAGAAGCGACGCTTAAAATGAACCCGTATCATGATGAGCTAGCATTCTTAATCGCCATCAATATAACAACAGAAAGCGCCATTCATACTAATGGGAAATACACGGTTAAGACCGTGCTAGAGATGGCGATGCCGAAAAATGAGATTGAATTAACGCGGTCTGTTAAGTACAAAGCTCAAGATTTAAAGCAACGTTGGGATAAAGCCTTAATGCAGCTAGCTGAGTTAGATTGGCAGATTATATATGACTCTGAAACCTACCCAGAATGGTTGCGTCCCGGAAGTACAACAGGTAAACCCAAAGATTGCAAAAAAAGAATTATTGATTTACTGCTAGAAGCTGGCGTCACCATCAAGCCTCCCGGTAAAATTCCTGCCTTGATAGCTGCTAAAAAATCAGCATCTTTGCCCCGGAAACGAAAATCAGCATCTGCTGCCCCGTTAGAGTGGGAACCGATACAGAAGGCTTGTGAAGCAAAGGGTTGGACGAAGCAAACAGTCATCGCCGAAAAGCTGGGTATATCTCAGCAGCTAGTCTCACAGCTTCAACGCGGCAAGCCAATTAGCCCCAAAACCGCCGCCCACCTCAGAAAAATCTTGCCTCAAGTGCTACCGGAACTGTCAATCTAGCTTCCCATCCCCTTAACTCGAACTCCAGCCCCAAGCTTAGTAAGGCTGGAGTTTTGCGTAGTAAGGCAAAAATGACCTCAAAATCACCTTCAAACTCTTACCAGACAAGGCTTAGAACTTTACTACGGACACACCCGGATCTAGCTACCAAAACACCCGGATCTAGCTACCAAAACACCCGGATCTAGCTACCTTTCAAATTTGAAACCCTTTCACAGTAAGTATTTCAGCACTTTACTACGCACGGATTAACTATTAATTAATTATCTTTGATCGGCGTGCAAGCAGCGATTTTCAGAACATGAGACAAAGGGATGTTCCCCACTCAAGGAATAGCCCGGTGAAGATTTATCGAGATAGCACAGGCATTGACCTTCAAAATCAGTCCTCACAGAGACTCATAGTCCACTTAACCCCATCTGACCCGTTCATGAGGCGCTCTGGCGGTAGCCAGATTCGGGTGCAACTTGGAGCGCATTTCGCATTGCTACTAGACCAGAAGGTCAACACAGCCAACATGGGGGTGCGTTATGGTCTTGTCTAAGTCCGCCCTCACTGAATGGCAAGAAAGCGGCGTAGACTCCGCCATCTTCGCCCTCAACGTGCAAACTCTTAGTGGCGACGCCCCCTACGCCTACCTCCTCTACGAAATTAACGCCGCCTCCGGCAGAGTCCACCCCGACGCACAATGGCGGTGGGCCAGAAAACACTACAGCCACATCGAGCACGGTGGTTGGTGGTGTTCGGGCCTTGACCCCCTCAACAACTGGCAGCCCATGTATTGGGGCTGCTTCAAACCCTATCAGCCCCGCAACAGCTTCGACCCAAACGGTAAAACCAAGCCCGTAAAATACGAACACCCCCCCAAAACCCCCACCAGAGCCTTCTTCCTGCAAGTCCCAGACCACATCTGGGCAAAAGTCGCAGAACGCTACGGCGTCCCCATCGACCCTGAAAACCCAGAGGACTTAGAGATGGGGAGTACAGGAACGGGGGAGACGGGAGACGAAAATCTCCCCTCTGCCCCTGTGCCCCTCCCCGGCGTCACGAACCCGCCTCAATTCTGGGAATGGGTTTGGCTCAACAACATCCCCGTCACCATCGTCGAAGGCGTAAAAAAAGCCGCCTGCCTGCTCACAATGGGCTACGCGGCCATTGCCCTCCCCGGCGTCACAATGGGTGTCAGAACCAAGAACGCGCTAGGGGAGAAGTGCAACCCCTATCTCATCCCCGAACTCCAACACTTCGCCACCCCAGGGCGGGAAATCTACATCGGCTTTGATCGCGACAGCAAGCACTCTACCGTCCTCAACGTCAACCGCGAGATTGACAAACTCGGCCGCCTGTTCACCACCGCCAAATGCTCCGTCAGCGTCATCACTCTGCCAGGACCGGAGAAAGGCATCGACGATTTCGTGGTAGCCAGAGGCGAGGATGCGCTCATTGCCCTCAAAAACGCAGCACGAGGCTTCCAATTTTGGCAGGATAGGGAATCATGGCTTTTAACCTATCCCGCGTCTTTAACGCTAAATTCTCGCTATCTGGGAGAACTCCCCTATCCAGAGGCCGGCTTAGCCTGCATCAAATCCCCCAAAGGCACCGGCAAAACCCGCTCCCTCGCCCACCTGGTTTCCCACGCCCTCAACACGGGCGAACGCCGCGTGCTAGTCATCACCCACAGGATTCAGCTCGGCCGCGCCATCTGCGCCGGGTTGGGAATCAACTACATCGACGAAACCAAGAACTCGCCGGAAGGCAAATTATTCGGGTACGGCTTGTGTGTAGACAGCCTCCACCCCCACTCAATGGCCCGTTTCAACCCCGAAAACTGGTCTGGGGCGATCGTCCTCATTGATGAGTGCGAACAAGTCATCTGGCACGCCTTGAACTCCAGCACCTGCCGCGAAAACCGCGTCGCCATCTTGCAAACCCTGCAAGAACTCATTCGCACCGTCTTAACCACCGGCGGCTTAATCGTTGCCCAGGATGCTGATTTATCTGATTGCGCGATCGACTACTTGAAGGCGCTTGCTGGCATCCCTCTCGAACCTTGGATTGCCGTCAACGAATGGAAACCTAAAAAAGAGCGGGACGCGATCTTCTACGCCACTCAAAGTCCCGCACCACTATTCGCTCAAATGGAGCAAATTCTGTCGCGAGAAGTCACCGGCTGCGACCTTGAAAGTCGCGCCCTCTGCTGCCCGCTCGATCGAAACAGGCCCCACATTATGGTTGTTGAAGACTCCCAAAAAGTCAAAGGAAAATGGTCGTGTCGCAACCTAGAAACACAACTGCAAAAACGATTTCCCAACAAGCGCATTCTCAGGATTGATAGCGAGTCAGTAGCCGACCCCAACCACCCTGCTTGTGGCTGCGTTGAGAAACTTAATGCCACCATTCAAAACTACGACATCATCATCGCTAGCCCCACCATTGGCACAGGAGTTAGCATCGACATTCGCGGTTATTTTACAGCCGTATTCGGCATTTTCAAAGGAGCAATTGCCGTCAACGATGCCTTGCAAGGTCTCGCTCGCGTCAGGGATGAAAATGTTCCAGTCTTTGTTTGGACAGCGCCCTTTGGCATTGGCAAAATTGGCAACGGCAGCGCTTCTTACCGAGCTCTCCTCGCTTCCCAGCAGAAGGTTATCAAAACCAATATTCGCTTGCTGCAAGGAGTTGACTTCGACATCGACGCGGCCCACGACCCGGTTCACCTGAGAACTTGGGCAAAAATGGCTGCTAGAATTAATGCCGGAATGTGGCATTACAGGGAGGCGATTAGGTACAGCCTAAAAGCTGAAGGGTTTCAGGTAAAACTGTGCCGAGAAAATCAGCTAGAACAACTCCTTTTAGAGGGATTAGCGCAGCAAATAGCAGCCAGCGCGGTCAAAAACTGGAAGCTCTTGCAGCAGCTTGTCCGGGAGGTTGATGCTCGGTTAAATGAATTAACTCTCCGAAATGTCGGAGCTGCTCTGGTTAAGGAAGAGGCTGAGTCAATTCAGCAAGAGAACCGCAGGGTAGAAGCGGATGCTGTTGCTGGTGCTCCTGATATTACTCTGTCTGAGTATCTGAAGTTGAAGGACAAGCGCTCCAAGACAAACGGCGAACTCAATCAAGAGCGCAAGTACCAACTGCAAGAGACTTATGGTGTGTCGGTGACGCCCGAGCTGAAATTGAAGGACGACGACGGCTGGCTGCCTCAAATTCGCCTGCATTACTATTTGACCCATGACCCAGAGTTTGTCAGGAAACGAGATAAAAATCACTTGGCAGGCCATCAAGAAAGGGGTCAAGGGAAGGTTTGCCCGCAAGATTTGCGCTTCCTGAAAGCTTCTGTGGAAGCTCTCAAAAAGTTGGGGCTGATGGAATTCTTTGACTCAGACAGGGAGTATCGAGGGACTGACCCGGAGGTGATAGCCTTTGCTCAAAGGGTTAAGCAGTATTCTGCGGACGTGAAAGATTTTCTGGGTATCAACGTCCACCCTAATGCCCAGCCAATGGAGGTGGTTCAGTACGTTTTGAAGGGGAAGCTGGGCTTTACCCTGCGACTGGTTCGCCAAGAAAGGTCGGAGGAACGAGATGCTTTGGGCAAGTCCAAGCGCATTCGAGTTTACCAGTTCCATTTCCCCAACGACGGCAGGTCGGCGATTTTTGCAGCTTGGCAGCAGCGGGATGAGAAGGCTATCTCTTTGGCAGAAGCCGCGGCTCCCTGTTTGGAAGGGATTCCAGGCGGCACAGGGTCGGATAAAGATATGAAGATATCCGGGGGTGTGCCACCAATTGATGAAGCTGCGAACGCAGGACACTCATTGAAGGTGGGCGCGCTAGTGCGGTTTGTTGGTGAGGTTCAAAAATATGTGGTTAAAGCTGTCTCAGGCGCTCGAGTGATGGTGCAATCGTTGCTTTCGGGTGCGATCGTCCACACTTGCGATCGCCGCTTGGAGCTGGCGGATGGAGGAGCGACATGAGAACGCTGCCAAAAAGTGTGATTCGTTTTTAGTCCAGCGCGACCTGAAAAGGGTCATCTGTTCTACAGAGCCTACTCTGCTAAGGTATTTACAATCCTTACCCTCATGTAAAAGACTCATCTGAAGTCCGGTCGCGTCTCAGTACAGTATTGGACGCTCGCGGCGCCCGCTCGCCGAAAAAATACTCTTCAAACGTCAGCTTGACGGGAGCTCACGGATTGAACGATCGCCCAATTGTGTGCGGTCTTAGACAATATTGCCTTGAAAGACAGCTATACCCCTGTCGCAGGAGTTCTGTGGAGGGCGCAGTTCGCGCTGTTCAAAGTAAGTAATGCTGTGAGCGATCGCCAATAAACATATCTCAAGCCAATAAATAATAACTCCGACAGGTATCCGGTAAAAACTTGAAAGATTCCAATCCCTCACAAGTTAAATTAGAGATTTGTTTGATAGAGGATATCGTCTTTCCAAACGCTTCATCTCTGTTGGCATATCTGTCAGTTGTCGCGCGCTCAGCAATCGATGCTACCTAGCCTCCCATCATATCTTTGAAGTGCGTGAATATCAGACGATTGTGCTTGCATCCGCTTGCAATTAATGCAGGCTCTAATATTAGAGATTTTCATTGATTGATTTAAAGAAATGTCGCTCTGCAATTTCTCTATCGAGAAATTGGCCTGAAAATTTATCAAAACAAATCAGGTGCAATAGATGCACAGTTAAAAACTCATGTCAATCCCCAAAGGAAAGCGAGATTTGATTTCAATTTTGCCACTAAAACATTTGAAGGATATGCCGCCTGCAATTGAATTGCCTGCCAACTTTGCCAAAATTCATCCCCCGCGCTTTAACTGTGGCGAAATGGTGCGCTGGACGGGTGTTAGCGAAGAAGCTGACAGAGGAATGGTTATCGGCAAATTTTACAACTACGAACAATGTCAATGCTGTTGGATGTGGTGTTACATCATTTGCCTTACTCCTGATTCCAAAAGTGCAACGTGGTGTCAGTTTGATACTGCCTGGGAGGAAGATTTGGAGAAGTTTGAGGATGATAAAAAAGCAGCAGAATCTGACCGATAGAGAACGCAATTTGATTGCAATTTACAGTCAATGCCAATTGCGAATGACACCGAGGCAGTTTTATGCAAAGTGGGGAGTGAGTTATGAGGAAATCGCTTTTATTTGTTCTCGTTCAGATTCTACAGTGCGGCGTTGGTTTAAAACGGGTAAAAATCGCAGATTTCCTACTGCTGTCGATTTGCGTCATTTGGCTTTAATGGATTTTTTGCTGGAGCATTTTGAGGAAATTCCAGAGACATTGGTGGCTTTCCTGTGTCCGCCTTGCGAAGAGAATAGCCTGGATTAATAGTGGCGCGTATAACGGAAATACTGTTAACGGAAAGACTGTTTAGGGCAACGACTGTATACGTTGTCGCAATCATATACTGCTGACTTGTTCCAACAGTTTTGGTGGCTGCTATACATACACCAAGCTTTTTCAGCATCAAAAGATAATTTGAGCTTGTCTTAGCACAAACCTCGTCAAATATCAATGTCACCGTGACCTGTCTTTGACAAGATTATTCAATTACTGTCTTGGCAAGCAATGAAACAAGAGCACAATCTGTTACTTTTACTGCTGAGGTACTAAAATGACCTACTCTGAAAAATTGCACCCGTGGTGTATCATTAGCCTGCTTCCTAATTGTCAGCGTGTTATTGTGGCACGATTTCGTAAGAGAAACGATGCAGATGATCATCTACGGGTTTTGCAGCGATTAGTGAAAACGCGCACATTTGTGATTATTTTTGACATGCAACCAAAGCCTACTGTGCCTAAAGAATAACGGCGAATGCAGCGAAGGTTTGAAATCGAATTAATCGAGATACCTGCGTTAGTTGAATAAACCGACTTTCCAGCGATTTCTCCCAGCGACAGAACCTACTGATAGCTGGGAGAATTTTTTATATATTTTACTGATTCTCTACTAACTACAACTTTTTATCATAGTATTGATTGACGCTCTAGAGCGATCGCATTTGTACGGATAGTTACAATTGCATAAGTAAATATGCTCTGATTGATAGCTGTGCAATCGTAGATGTGGCTAATAGTAATATAGCTTGCGAGCGCAATAGATATTCCTTCTCTATCAATACTTCGGAATTTTGAAGAGTTTTTTTGGGAGATGGCTCTGGCGCAAGGTTCGTAGGTGGCTAATGTTGCGCTGAGTTTTTGGATTTCTTGCCATAGCTCTACTATCAAGGCTTCTTTTGCCTCGTTCAATAGTTGCTTTAAGCCGGGTAGTTTTTCCATTCCTTTATCTAATGTCTATCTCGTCTTCTTGTCAAGGGGGTTGAGCAATTACAATCAAAGAATCAATAGAGACAAGTGCGACCGCATCTTGTCGGACAGATAATTAATGGGAATTAATTAAGAAATTTCTTGGGAAACACGCTTACCGTTAAAACTTTACAAAAAATAGATCGTTAAAAGCAAGGCCGCGATCGCGGCAATTTTTGAGAATAAGCTGCACTTGCTTGTACTGCGAATCCAGCCATGACCCAAATAGAACCAAATTCCGAACCAACTGGAGAGGATATTCCACTTTCAGCTACTCAAAAAGTGGGTGAAACCATCAACAAAACTGAGAACACTTCACAGAGTCCTGACTTACTTGATGAAGGAGAATCAGAACCTTATGAATTCAATTTTTGTACAATCAAAATCCACATTGTTATGCGACCAGACGATGGGCATCCAGAAGGGCGAATCGTAGAAATTACAGCAACGAGCCATGACGACTTACCACTATTAGTACAAGTTAGAGAAAACTCGATTGGAGCTTGGCCAAACCATTTACAAGAATTGCTCCAGCGGTTAGCCTCTAACCTACCTAACCGAAAAGTGAGCGCTCAAATTCGTTCTTCTGTTGGTCAACCCCGGAAAAAAGCCAAACCAAATCTTCAAAATCCTGCTAACCACCCCGTCAACAAAGGTGAAGCTGGAGTACAAATTCCCCTGTTTTAAAGAGGTAACAATGAGTCTAATAGAATATGAAGGCAGGCAAATCGAACTGCCCAACGAAATTACTGCAAATGATGAAAAATTGCTAGAAGTCCTACTTCCTTACTTCCCTGAATTAAGCTCCGCTACAATTGAACGAAAAACAGGTCAACCCATTAAAATCATCAAACAAGCCAAGACAAAGGGTGTAGAAGAAGATTGGAAAAAAGAACTATGCGTACTGCTCACTCCCCATTCCCCACTCCCCTCACTTGTCTCCGCACCGGAAGAACCGAATCAAGCTGTCCAACTCACTTGGGCTCTGCAATGCGACTCTATCAGCGGTTGTGTTACTCCGCTAACCTTGGCAAGTCGGGCTCAAGAACTCTCTGACGCGATCGCTCTGGGTGAGCAAGAACTACAGCGATTTAGAGACACTCTCAAAAAACTCCAACTTGCGCCAGCTATTGCTTGTCTCCAAATTCCTCTTAATTTTTAATGCCTGCAACTATTTTGTCTGTGTCGCAAGCCATTGCCGCTTTGCGACACTCCTACCCAGTAACTAAGCCACTTGAAGCGATTGAATTTCTCAGACAAACGCTCAATAGCGCTCAACTTCTCAATCTTTACCAGCACTTTTTTTCAACTGAATTTGCTACCAGTACCAGTTCTATTTACTCGGATACTCCTGATAATCATAGCCCCCGCGAATTAGAATTCTTCCGTCTTCTTGACGAAACAGAACTTATCCCGATCAGCCCCTGGCAATTAGAAATAGCACAAGAAGAACGCCTCGACCAACTCCTGATTGAGTCTTGGGGGTTGGATTGGTTGAGCTATGAAGATATTGATTCCTTAGCTCCTGAATGGCAAATCCTGCTGTCTCTAAGTTCTGAAGGACTAAATTGGCTAACTGAAAATGAGATGAAAGATTGGTATGAACAAGAATTTGAAGTTTCATTTTCTCAGATTCTACCACCAGATAGGATCAATCATCAGCAATTCCAACAGTTTTGCTCTCTGGCTGAATTTCCCGTAAAAGGGATGCCAATTGTACTGAGTTTCCTCAATTACTCAACGGGTAATATTTGGCTTGACGGCTGCGCTCAACACGAGTATCAATTTGGAGAATGGACAGTCGAAAACTTGATAGTTTTATCAGAACAATGGCAAAGTGCTAAAGAATTAATAACCCAGGCTCAACAGGTCATTGACTGGCTTGCTACTGACCGCCATCGACATTTTCAGCAAATTCTTGAACTCTGGAACAAAAGCACCTTGTCAATTTGAATTACCCCTGAATCCGAATAATTACGAGTGAACCAGCAACCGCTAGTGCGGTTGTAGTTGTTGGAAATTGAGGCCTTAATTATGACTGAAACTCTAACAACAGCCGAAAGAATTGCACGTCTTAATGACCAATTACGTCAAGGAGATACCAAAATTGGTGAAATTCGGATTACTCAAGCTGTAAAAGCTCTTCTTCCCGAACAGCAACAAAAGTTACTGCAATTACTAAGAGATTTTAACACCTTTGAAGCTGGCAACAACCCCTACGGAGAACGAGATTTTCTTAGCATTCAACTTGACAGTAAAAGCTATTTTTTCAAAATTGATTATTTTGACAGGAAAGCATGGCGGGAAAATCAGGAAGTTAGTTCACAATGTCCAGAAGACCCCGACAAAACTTGGAGAGTTGCTACCCTAATGCAGTCGAACGAATATTAATTTTCAAGCATGAGCTAACCTTACCTATCGGGTTAGCTCCATAACCTCTATCGATTTCAAGTTATTATGCAACATTTGTCAGGAGAAGTCTTTCGTGAAATTCTGCAAACAGCTCCCCGACAGCTAGCAGAAATTGATGCTGAATTACTGTTCATCAAAGAACAATATCTGTTCCATTATCGAGAAGGAACAAAGGAACACTACAAACTACTCTCCTCTGTCAGTTTGAGAACTGCATTTTCTCACGAGCCGATTGATACGGATTGGATGCCCCCAGGAGTCATAAGGTGGGGAACTAACTCTCAAGGAAATTGGGTAGTAAAATTCATATCTCCTGCCCAATATAACCTCCAATTTGATGAGAGTAAACCCATTACTATTCCACTAACTGCCTTGGTATTTGTAGGACAAAACACTCAATATTGGGTATTTGCAACTGATTTTGCTACTTTCAACCCAGAGTCGAAAGCTTACCACACTCCTTTACCAAACATCCATCCAAACGGTTTAATTTGCTGGGGTAAAAATACTCCACCTGTTGCTTCAACTCAAACCATTGATATTGCTTGGCAGAGCTTCATAACCACTCCTTTCAATGCTGACTTATCCAGCCAAAAAAGCCGAAAGTTTCCCCAAGATGTCAGAGAACATCTGAAAAGTTTAGCCTTGAGAAAAAGGCGTACCTATCCTGTTAAAGATTTAGTTGAAATGAGGTACAGTCCTTCAATTGACTCTTTAGTGCAACACCTCCTATTGATTGCTAACCCTACCTAAATCAAAACTTCTATGTAGGGACTGCACTCAATATTTATTGTTCAACACAAAGTTTAAGTTAATGCTAAAACTTTTTAACCACATTCATGCCTCTATCCCCTTGCCTCCCATTGCTACTGGGGTATTCTGCGAATACGTTACAGCCTCTAACGGCGTGTTTGTGCGTTCAGTTCGCCCCGGACTAGAGGCCATGATTCCTGTTGCAAATTCAACGCCCAATACTATCAAAGGGTTGCCACCTATAGAACCATACTTGCACCTTGAGACTCGTTTAGTACCATCAGAACTGCTACTTTCTATATTGACAAAAGCTGTATTCACCAAAGATAGCAGTGGCAATCTCACAGAGATTTTATTTCACCTATCCCTTGACAGTAGTAATCAATGGCAACTGACAATTCCAGTCCAATTGACTACACGAACGAGCTGCCAGCCTTTTGACAATTCATCCTACTCAACTGCTTTAATTGAGTGCCACTCTCACGCAGAATTGCCTGCTTTCTTTAGCAGCACAGATGATGCTGACGAGCGGGGTTTTCGCCTCTATGCAGTCTTGGGTAAAGTTAATACCTTGACTCCTGAGATTTTAGTGAGAATCGGAATTTTCGGACACTATAGCTTAATTAAAGCTAATTCTGTATTTGAAGAGCCACATTTTATCACTGATGCTTACCAAAACTCCCTTAAACCTCGACTTTGAGTACGCAAATTCCACACCTCTCCTTCTCAAAGATTACTCTCACCTTCACTTATGGCTCGTTGGCTGTGGCGGCACTGGCTCTTATGTAGCTGAAAGTTTAGCACGATTAGCTTACGTTTTCAAACAAGTTGGGAAAAATGTCAATATTACCTTTGTAGATCCCGATATTGTGGAAGGGAAAAATTTGGGGAGGCAGAGATTTTGTCAATCTGAACTTGGACTGAATAAAGCCACTACTCTTGCCTTGCGTTACAATCTTACCTGGGGGCTAGAAATTAGTGCAATTCCTGACTATTTTGACCCCAAATTGGTAAAATCATACTGGAATGATTTGGTAATTATCATTGGCTGCGTTGACAATAGTGCTGCTCGCCGTTCCTTGGGCAAAACGCTAGAGAATAACCGCCACGCTGAGATTCCGAGAATCTGGTATCTTGATGCTGGCAATAACTTTGATAGCGGTCAAATTCTACTGGGCAGCCATAATAGCCTTGAAGAGCTAACTCCGCACCTGGATAAGTTCAAGAAAACAGGCATTATGGGAGCGCTTCCCTCTCCTGTTTTACAATGCCCCAATTTGATAGAATTGCGACCTGAAGAATTGAGAAATACCCATTTATCTTGTGCTGAGTTGGCTAATCTTAACGCTCAGAGTCTCACAATTAATCAAACAATTGCCTCAGTCGTTACTGACTATCTATTCCGCCTCAGTTTGACAAAGGACTTGCGTAATTTTGCCACTTTCCTTAACCTTAAATCTGGTTCTATGCGCTCAGAATTTATCAGTTGTTCATCTCTCATAAAGTTTAGTTTACTTGATACAAATCCTGGTTAGCTACACCTAACGGGATAACAACCCCGTCAAAAGCTTGATAAAATCAAGGACATAGCCCTCATACCCATCTGAAAAATCTGAGAGAGTAGAGGGGAGGGTAAAGGTTGAACAATACACCTTTACCCTCCCCTTCCCCTTCCCTTTATTTTGCTAACTTTATTAAGATTTTTTTTTGGTTTAATACTGTGTTGAGTTGTAGCGTTTCGTGTAGGCATCGTCGGCAAAGGATTGAATCAGCTCAATCTGACTAGGATTGACTGTAATTTCCCAGACCTTGACTCGCTCAGGCACTGTCCAAGTTGCTTTCTTTTCATAGAGCCTCACGATACGCGGGAAACTCAGGTGCTTCAGCCCTGAGAGTAGTCAATACTAGGAGAGTTACCATTTTGAGTAATTGATGCAAGGCTTTTTTCGGAAATTTCAGAGTGTTCTGTATCTTGTATTGCAGTGAGATCGCTACTGCTGCCATTCTCTAAAATTCCTGTATTTGTTAAGTATTCTTCTAAGATGGGAATTAGAGAGCGATACCACTTTATTTGAGAACCACTCCATTTGTTTGTTGTTGAAGTAGCCAGCAAGGAAATACCATGAGCTGAGCCGGCTTGTGTCAGTATCCAAATTCGCTTGGCTTCATTACGCTCTTGATACCCCAATGAAACTAGAGCTTTGTTGACTAAATCTGGCTTGATTTTGCACTCTAAGTTATCTGTGAGTATTGCTGCTAGTTCCGTTACTGTCATCCCAACTTCTGTCAAAGGGGAAGCTGCACCAATCAGTTGTTTTGCCGTCTCTGCTACCCCTTTGAGTTCTGGGTACATAGAGGCCAGCGAGTTGAATTTAAACTGGGCGATCGCGGACGCACTCAGTCCGGTATCTTGTAGCCAAGCTACCAAGTGGTCTATCGTCTCTATGGCGGCAGCAATTTTTTCAGAAGTGGGCATCTTTGCTCGCTTAGTTTTCCATATCGTGATCTTGACAGCATGGCGATATATCTAGCGGGACTTAAACAAATTTAAAGCCTAAATAAAGCCTAAATTTGCTTTATATGCACCAAAGATGCTAGCGAAAACTAGAAAGTTTTAGGCTTCTGTTCGAGAAGATACCCCCTAACGGGAGAAGTTGAAAAAAAATTAACTTCTCAAAGGTTATGGACTCTAACACCGCTTTAATCGGTCTCTCAAATATTTGCTCTAAATCTGACAACACTCCCCCCAGTGAAGTTAAAGAAGTGGTAGCGGTAATTTTCCCTTTTCTCACTCCGCATCCTTCCGATCAACTTCCCTTTAAAGTAGGCGATATCATCAAAACTGGTAAGCATTACGGTACTGTCACTTCTCTAAATCAAACCGATCGATCTGTAAGAATTACCTGGGATGCTAGTAACAGCGAAGACAGCTTTTCTTGGAATTATACACTTGATGAAATTCGTGTCCTCAAAATCTCCCTTGTGCCTCAGTTTATTCCTCAAAAAACTACTGGAGAACTTCCAGCTTGCACAACCATCGTACTTGCTAATTCGCAACAGGTACAATTCAGTAACACAACTATTTTCCAAGTAGAATCGCTGACTGAACACCACATTTTCATCTCGACTCTCGACCAATCTTATCTCTTTCCCATTAACTTGTTTCCAGGCTTCCCGACAAGTTGTACCATAGATATTCCTGCACCTCAGCAGTTAAAAGTCGCTCGCAGTTTGTCTGTTGCTGACCTCAAAATCCGAGCTAAGACGTATTTAGCTCTCGAAATACCCGACAACTTCTTAGAATTCGCTATGCCAATTCAAAAACAGCAATTCAAAGAAAAACTGGCTCGACAATTGAGCGAAGAAAATTACGAACTTCTAGAATTTAACATAGCTTGGGAAGAAACCTGGAAGCAGCACCTAGAAAACCTAGCCAAGAAACAAGGATTATACGGATTTAAAGAGGGAGATTACATTTTAAAATGCCGAGAAGGAGTTCAACAAAGGGGGACAGTCCAACGCTTGAACGTTGAAAATCTACGTCCATTCCAAATCGAGTGGAACAGCGGAGAAATCCAAAATTACAGTTTGACCGAACTCAAAGGTTTGGGTATAGCTCGTATCGAATCTATTGTTAAATTATCCCCCAATGTGGCTTATCAGATTAGCGAAGACGGCTCCTACTTTAGAGCTTGGATTGGGTTCCGTACTAAAGCGTTAGCTAAGGCTTGGCTAATACCTGTCAAAAAGCTAGTCGGCTACCTTAGCAACTTAATTGATTGCCAAGTTCCAGATATTCAACATACAGGCTCTAAATACGAATACGCTGTAGAATGTCCCCGGCATAAAACTTTAAGTAAGCGCTTAGAAACTCTCCGAAAAGTTGCTGAATTTGATTTAGAAAAGATGCCAAGATGATGGAATAAATGGCAAATCAAATATAATTGGCTAGTTTATGACAGTGTAAATGCGATAAACAACTCTGTTACTAATCCAAAATATAAATGGCCTAATGGCAGAAAATGTTGATTTTTTCTAGTCGTAAATATCAACTCAAGGAACAATCTTTGAGTTTGAGTGCTATTCAATTCACCCTTGACCCTACAATTCCAGGATCGCATGAACAAAACAGTAATGATTTCCGGTAGTCGTTCCATTAATGAATTGCCTTTAGGAGCAATCCCATCTCTCAATCGCATCATTGAACTAGGATTTGAAGTTATAGTCGGTGATGCTTCTGGTATTGATAGCTTAGTTCAGCAGTATTTGCAGTCTAAGAATTACCAGAAAGTCTTGGTTTACTATGCCTTATTTAGCGGCAATGGCAAACCTAGGAATACTTTTGGTTATCCCACCATTGGCATTCCCGGAAACTATAGCGCTCGCGACATCCAAATGTGTTCGCATTGTGATTACGGACTAGCCATCTGGGACGGACAAAGCAAAGGAACAGCAGCTAATATCAAGCGAGTTAAGAAGACCAAAGTTGTTATTGTTTAAAAACCAACAACCACTGTTCATATTATTAATCAACAAATAAATCAGCGATCGCCCTCTAGTGTACCAGAGCGCTATCGCCTTTTTTTTGTTGATTTAACCTACTTCGTGAAACAGTCTTGCACTCAAGCTAACGCTTATTAGGGAGGCGATAGAGTTATTATCTAGCACTAATAATGATTCAAACCTTACTAGAACGACCGCAGGAATTTAAACAAATTCCCTTCACTCTCAAACCACAACAGCAGCAAACACTCGACAAATTGAGAACATTTGCAAGCAGCACTGAGTCATTCTTTTTGCTCTGCGGTTATGCAGGCACAGGAAAAAGCACACTTATTTTTCTTCTAATCAAAGAACTCTTGGCTCAAAGCAAGCGCATTGTCCTCACTGCACCTACTAACAAAGCCGTTGGTATTCTCAGAAAAATGGCAGCCTCTCAAGGTATTTTCGGAGTAGACTTTCTGACAATACACCAACTTTTAGGCTTAGGCATAGTTCGCAAAGAACAAGAGAAAGTCTTAGAACAGACAAGCTGTTGTTACCTCCACCTCTACGATATCATTTTTCTTGACGAATGTTCGATGGTTGGAACTCAATTATGGTCTTGGATTGAGCGTAGATTTGAACGTACCCTGTTCAACCACCGCAAATTAATTCTCATGGGCGACCCAGCTCAGCTTAACCCCGTCGGAGAAAAACGCTCGCCTGTCTTCAGCATTACCAATAAAACTATGCTAACCGAAGTTGTCAGGCAAGCTGGAGAAAGTCCCGTCCTCGACTTCATCACCGAATGCCGTTCTTGTGTCAAGAATAAAACCGATATGTTCTTGCCACATTCTACCTACACTCAAGGGAACAAATCTAACGGTGCATTCAAAGTTAAGCCAGAAACACTCCTGCAATACGCCCTCAAAACCATCAAGCGCGAATTCACTTCCAACCCTGACTGCTTTCGGATTCTGTGCTGGACAAACAAGCAAGTCAACTATTACAATCAGGCCCTCCGAGAACAAGTTTACGGTCAAACAGCCCCCAGATTCATACCGGGAGAAAGGCTGATTACTAAGAAACCAGTCATGGCCCCTGATGGTAAGACCGTTATTTTGCCCACTTCAACTGAATTTACCATTAAAGAAGTTGAAACGAGCCAACACTACGGCTATCGAGTATGGCTTTTAAAGATTGTGACCGATGACGGTTTATTTCGGCAAATCTTTGTGCTGCATGAATCCGAAAATAAACGCTACCAGGCTGAACTTAAGGAAAAACTCAAGAGTGCCAAGCGCAGCGGATTTTTATGGCGCAAGTATTATTGGTTTAAGGACGACATATTTGCCGAAATTGACAATTGCTTTGCCCTGACTATTCACAATTCTCAAGGCAGCACTTTTGATGAAGTGGGTTTGGACATTAATGACATTTTGACTCGGCTATTGGTGGGAAAAGAAATGAGCAGCAAACAGAAACTTAAAGAATACCACCGCCTCTTGTATGTCGGAACGAGTCGCTGCCGCCAACGGATACTATTTGTTCCTCCAATTTCATCCAGAGTTCAACTTGCATTAGGATACTTAACTAAATCTGGTTCAAGTAACTTTTGATGATAGGCAGTAGAAAGTAGGGAGAAAATAGCAATTAATCGGTTTGTGAAAAAGGCGACATCTCACTTAGAATAATATATCAGTAGGGCGAAGCATGACCTCCGTAAATATAAGACGTTCACCAATAACTTATATGCCGGAATGCTTCGCTCTCTTTTTTTCGACAAGATGCACTCCCAAAAACTGCTACTTAGATTACGATTTTATTAATCAACAAGCTCAAATTTATCATCCTAAAATAAAGGTTGATTATTACCTTTAATTGTTAAAGAATAATTACAATAATCCACCTGCTCTCAACCATATTGGTTCCACTCTTTCCACACTTCGACTCTCTTTTTTCAGCCACCGCTCGCGAGTGCTGCTACCGCAGCGGCAAATCGAACTTCTGACACACAACTAATTATGGCAAAATCTAGACTTACAGAAACACCCCCTCAGCAAAAAGTAGTACAGAGAGCAACCAAGAAAAAACGCTCTCCTGAAACAGCGACTAATTCCGCTAAGGCTGAAAAATCTGTTACAAAAATCACAAAAGGTTCTTCAACTTCTGAACCGGAAACAGCACTTTCAGAACAAGTAGAACCCTCTGAAAAATCCACAGAATATACACCAGTTTCAGCCACAGATGCTTCTGATTTAGGAGCTAAATCAAACGATGAGACATTGCCGGAGCCTTCTCCTTCCCCTTCCCCTTCAATCGTTGAATTTGCCTGTGATGCCAGAGAATTAAATGATTACATCCAAACTCTCAAAAGCAGCATTTATAGCAATAACAACCATGTCATTTTATCCAATATTCTCATAGAAGCAGATGCCGCAACTAGACAATTGCATTTAACTGCTTATAACCTGGAATTTGGGATACAAGCGAGTTTTGAAGCTAATATCAATCAATCTGGAAAGCTCACTCTCCCTGCAACCATACTCGCAGACATTCTCGGAAAATTTCCGAAAAGTCGCGTTACCTTAAAGAGTTCTTGGGAAATTATCAAAGGAAGTGACGTTCCATCAGTCAGTGCCACTCTGACTGCATCAAGGAGCAAGCACGTCATTCGTGGGCTAACTGCGGACGAATTCCCTGCTATCAAGAGCCTTGAACAAAAACTTGTGACCATTCCTGCTAGCGTGTTAATTGCTGTCCTCAAAGCCAGCTTATTTGCTGTAAGTTCTGAAGAAACCAAACGTATCTTAACTGGAGCTAACTTTCAACTAAGCCACGACGCAGAAAGGGGACTTTCTCAATTGAGAGTTTGGACAACAGACGGACATCGGATAGCAATGGTTGTAGGATTCAGTGAAAGCAGTGATTCCGATATTTTGAACACTCGAAACGTGCAATTTACAGTACCCACTAAGGTACTCCGGGTATTAGAGCGGACTTTGAATCCCACTGACAGAGTAGCTATTTACTATGAGACTGAGCCTGACAATAGCAATAACTTTGTTGCTTTTGAGTGGAACAATTGGCGGCTGACAGCGCAGTTATTAGAAGGAAAATACCCGAATTGCGACCAGATTATTGCTCCTTATCGGCATGAACTTAGCCATCAAATTGTGGTAGAGAAGCTCAGCTTTTTAAAAGCCTTAGAGCGGTTAGCTTCTCACAGCGATAAGTCCCATGTTACAGCAATTTTTGAATTCGATTTAGATAGTCAACAAGTGCGAATTTCACTAAATAATACTCTCAGTTCTGGTACTGAGATAGTTGATGCCAAACTATTCGGTTGTGACTTTCGGATCAAGTGCGACATCCGCTATTTAATTGATACAGTTAAAGCTGTTTCTAGTTCGGATTTGCGGATGTTAATGGCAACTCCTACGGCTCCCATACTGATTGCACCGTTTGGAATACCAGCGTCGGGTACAGAGGCTAAGGAGTGCGAATACATTATCGCTCCGCAAGAATAAAAGGTGGGGAGCGGCATCTAAATTTGATGCCCTCTCCTGCCCCAATTCGGAGCCTATTACTGTATAAATTAGGATAATTTAAATTCCTATTTTAACATAAAAATTATCTACAAGTGTGTTCAATACTCTCGCACCAACAACTTATATTAATACTAATTATCAAGACTCATGCAATAGTAGCCGTAGGGTGTGTCGCCATTAAAAATTCCTAATTTAGACAAACAATCTCACAGATCCGCACCTGACAAACAGAGCCCACAAACAAAGCTAACAATTCTGTAGCAAGATTTTTGAGAAATGGCATAACTTCAGGCATGCCTCCCCTATCGGGGAATAGTTACCAGAAGTATTCTAACGACTCAAAATGTACCAACCACTGCACCTCAAATACCGACCAAAAAACCTCCAAGAATTAGTGGGTCAAGACACCATCAAAACAACCTTGACCAATGCCATCACCTCCGACAAAATTGCTCAAGCTTACCTGTTTACTGGCCCCAGAGGAACAGGCAAAACCTCAACCGCTCGCATCCTTGCTAAATCCCTCAATTGTTTGAATAGCAAAAAGCAAACCGCCACTCCTTGCGGAGAATGTTCAAGCTGCAAAACCATTGACTCCTGTTCAAGCTTAGACGTAACTGAAATCGATGCTGCTTCACATAATGGCGTGGATGATGCCAGAGAATTAATACAACACAGCAACTTTGCGCCAGCGATGAGCCCTTACCGCATCTGGATTTTAGACGAGTGCCACCAACTCAGTACCAGCGCTCAAAATGCTCTCCTCAAATGCCTTGAAGAACCTCCGGCTCATGTGGTGTTTATTCTCTGTACGACTGAAGCACATAAAGTCCTGCCGACAATTATCTCCCGCTGCCAAACTTTTAACTTCCGAGCCTTGTCAGTTGATGCTATTGTCGGACAATTGCACAAAATTAGCTCCGCTGAATCTATTGCGATCGCAAGTGAGGCCATGCGGGATCTCGCTCGCACCTGTGACGGGGGGTTAAGAGATGCCCTGCAATTACTTTCTCAGCTTTCACTGCTAAACTCAGAGATTACCCTAACTCAAGTTGCAGAAGTATCTGGCAGTATCAGCGAGCAAGAGTCGATCGCCCTTCTCAAAGCCATTCATTCTGGCGATACCTTAAGCGTACTGCAATCTTCGAGAACGCTCATTGACAGCGGCAAAACCCCCAAACTGATTCTCAGCAGCTTGCTAGCAGCAATGAGAGATTTGCTCATTGTCAAATCAACGCGCCACTGCCAGAATTTAATTGCAGGGCCAGTAGGCTACTCACAACTGCGCTCGCTCGCTCTTCATCTCGATTTTGAAACAATTGATGCGGCTTGTACACAATTGCAAAAATCAGAATTTCAATTGAGAACTAGCACCAATGCTGCTACTTGGTTAGAAGTCTGTCTGCTGAACTTGATGCTGTCAAGCAAACCCGCTGCCCCCGAAACGCGATTGCCGGCAACTTTCCCATCTAATCAGCCTGACAAATTTGATAAAACCCCTCAAAAAATAGAGGCAGATTCTCCTGACTTTGAGACAACTTGGGCGCAAGTAGTAGCAGCAGCGAAACCAGGCAATCGTAGCCTCTTAAACCGCGCTCAAATTGCCGAACTTTCGGCTGATTCATGTGTGTTAGCAGTAGAAAGAAAATACGCGAACAAGTTTCAGAGTCACCTTGAATCCGTGCAGCGGATCGTTACTAAAGCTTTAGGCCGCTCTGTTACTGTAACTGTCAAACAACAGGAAGAGTTAGCAGCATGATTAGCATCCTAATTGGGAATGATACCTACGCAATTGAACGAGAAGTTGAAAATTTTAAGACTCAAACTCATCCTCTCTGGCGAGATTTCAACATCCACCGCAGAAATGCTTCTTCCCTGGATGCAGCCCTCTCTGCTGCTGCTTCAGTTCCTTTCGGCGGTGGAAACAAACTTATTGTCGTTGAAAATTGCGATTTCAAGCAATTTGGAGAAATGGGGCTAGAATTGCTGCAAATTTTGCCCCAATTACCTGTTACAACGCACTTAGTCTTCACTGCTGCTGTTATCGACAAACGGCTCAAGGTAGTTAAGCATTTGTTGCAGTTTGGTAACCTCAAGGAGTTTACTCTCATTCCTCCTTGGCGTACCGATTTGATTGAAAGTGCGATCGCTACTACTGCTAAACAAAAGAATCTCTCAATTGCCAGAGATGCTGTCAGCTATCTAGCAGTAGCAATTGGCAACGATTCTGCTAGAAGAGTCAGTGAACTAGAGAAATTAGCCATTTATGCAGCAGGCGCTCGCATTACGAAAGAAGCTGCTAAAATCCTCGTTCCAGCTACCACAGCCAACTGTTTTCAACTTGCCGAAGCTCTTTTAAAAGGTCAAGCAGTGGCGGCAATTAAGGTGCTTGATGAATTGCTATCTCGGGCAGAGTTTCCTTTAGCAATTATTGCCACTCTCCAAACTCAGTTTAAAACTTGGCTGTGGGTAAAAGCTACTATCAATTCCGACCAACAACGTTCTGATAGCGAAATTGCTAGTATGTGCGGAATTAGTAACCCCAAACGGCTGTATTTCCTTAAGCAGGAGGTTAAGGAAGTATCTGCGAACTTCTTAAGTCGCTCGCTCTCCATTTTGTTTGATTTAGAAATTGCTCTCAAAACAGGAGATAAGCCTGACTCGATGTTGCCTGCTTTGCTCAGCATCACTCAACTCACTCACCTTAAATAACAGGAAAGCGCTGCCGAGTTAATTCGGCAGTCTTTCATTAACAATCTTGGAGGCAAAAACTGCTTGGCAACACTATTGGTAGCAATAAGGTGCGCGGCGTACCCTACAGATAGAGTTTATGCGTAAGTCTTAATTAACTGTAGTGATAAAGAAGTTGTTTTTCTCATTAATTTATCAAAGAAGTTTTTGAGTTTATTTATCGCACTAGGTCGCTATTGTTGTTTAATAACAGCTCATCTTTCCTGCATCATCCAAACGAGAAAGCCCAAGATTTGCTCAACAGGAGGTAGTGGGTAATCTGTAAGGTCAATGGACGCGCATTGCTCTTCTAGTTTAAGAAACCGCCAGACAGTACCGCTAGTTACCGTTCCGTAAATCGTCGAGATCGGCTGTCGCTTTTGTTGGTTAAAGCCTTGAGCTGCAACCATTTCTGCAAGGCATTGCCCAAGAGCCGGTTTAAGGTCTTCTTTTTTGGCTGACACCAATATAACCGCAGGGGCTTTGATAAATAGTTGCTCCGGGGAACGACTAAGAAGAAAGTCAACATACCCTGTGAGTTCAGCCTCCGGTTCTACATTGAATTCTTCGCCTGAAAAAACGCTAATCTGTCCTTGAAGTTGGCGTTTTACTTCTAGTAACACAGGATTGATAATCCCCTCCGAACGAGCTTTTTCGCTACTCACCGCAATCGCCCAGGGAATCGTTTCTTTAAGAATATCCTGTAGTAAAGGGCTAGGAGTGACAGGGGAAATTTCTGGTAAGAAACGCGAGCCTTCAATGATTGTGAGATGGAAATCATCTACAGCTTTGCTGAGAGTAAATTTACTGTAAGGCATAGGTTTATTATTCTTAATCGGATACTATAACACTTCGGGGTTGAATGAGGTAAGTCTGGTAATTGGTAAAGTGTACTGTACTAATTATATAGCCAGTCTAAATAAGTTGTGAAAAAAACAAGTTTTAAACGAACCGCGAAGACGCGAAGCACGCGAAGGTCGGAAAGAGAAGAGAGTTTCACGACTCCTGCAAGACTCACTATAGTGTCTCACGGGGCAGGGTAATCGCGCAGTGAGCCAGAGACCTACCGTTTCCCTAGTTCCTGAACCCAAACCCATAATTGCCACCAAATTCAGTCCGACTCCCAGTTGGTTTTTTTGGAATTTCCTCTCTCGTTCTTTTTCCTACCTATCGGTAGTAAAAGAGAAAAGATTCATTCTTAGAGTGACCAATGCCTCCCAATTATATCAACCTTCTTTCCCAACTAATAGCCAGACATGATTTTCACCAAAATAACTTCCCAGAAGCAAGCCACTTGCAGCCAACTGCAACAGCCGATTTGTGTGAGTTTTTAGGCGAAGAGGTTATTTATCAGACAATCGCGACTGCTACAACTCCTAAGCTCTACAAAATTCCTCAAGACTTGCCGCCTTCAATAATTTCTGCTTTGCACCGCCAAGGCATTCAACAGCTTTATTCGCACCAAATTAAAACACTCAAAGCCGTGCGCCAGGGCAAAGATGTCATCCTCAGCACAGCAACAGCTTCTGGCAAATCTTTAAGTGCGTACTTGCCTATTTTAGAGGGCATTCTCCAACATCAATTTACTGCACTCTCTATTTATGGCTTGAAAGCTTTAACAGCCGACCAAAGTCAAAAACTTGCCGATTTGCTCCAACTGATTCCTGAGCCTGCCCGCCCGCGCCTTGCCCTTCTAACTGGCGATACTCCTCCCAAAACCCGAGAACAATTATTAGCTGCAAACCCTAGCATAATCAGCGCAACACCAGAATTAATTCACTATGCGCTGAAAGGCGTTCACTGGAGTCAGCCTTGGCAGCATTTTTTAAGTCGCCTCCGCTATATTGTCCTAGATGAAGCTCACACTTTTAACGGAGTTTACGGAGCTAACATGGCTAGCTTAATTCGCCGCTTAAAATTGGCAGTAGACGAGCGCGGAGGTTCTTCTCAAAAACTGCAATTCCTGATATTGAGTGCTACCGTTGGCAATCCCGTTAAATTAGCGAAGTTACTATCTGGGAGAAGTCGAAAGCGAAATATCAATAAACCCGAGCGGTTAGTTTGGATTAACTCTAGCGGAGCTGCTGTCCCAGAACGGCAATTAATTGTTACTAAACCGACTCATGATGCTAATTCCGATGTTGCTCGCATCATTATGTTTTTGTTGCAGCAAGGGCAAAGCGGAATTTGCTTCGGTAACGGCAGACAAGCAATTAAGAACTTGTGGGCAACTTTTAAGCAAGAAGCTGTAACTCAAACTAACTCGGGAATTGAGTCGCAAGTAGCAATTTTCTACGGCAGTTTAACAAGCGAGCGCCGCATGGAAATTATTAACTCTTTGCAGTCAGGAACAGTTAAGTGTATCCTCAGCACTAGCGCTCTCGAAGCAGGAATTGATTTGCCTCAACTTGACTTTGCTATTATTAGGGGATGGCCGGGAAGCTTGCAAGCTTTTAGGCAGAGGGCTGGCAGGGCTGGTCGCGCAAACTCCGGTTTAATTGTCTTCATTCCTATTGCACAATCACCTTTGGATAACTATTTTGCCGAGCGCCCTGAATTGTTGCTGTCGGCCGAATCTGAATTGGTGAGCTTTAATGCCAATTATCCCATAGATATTGCCAAACATTTAATGTGCGCGGCTGTCGAAACAGGCATTCCTGCCAATAAGCTCAAGCACTACTTTGGCAAGAGCGCTCATATAATTGCAACGGCTTTAATTGAGCAAGGTGTTCTTCACAGAAGCCGGGATAAATTATGGGCTAAGGGCTTTCCCCATAAAGATGTAAACTTTCGAGGGGGAACGGGTTCTAGCACGATACAACTGGTGGATGCGGAGACTCAAGAAGAGATTGAACTCCTCAGTGCGGAGATTGCTTATCGAGAGGTATTTCCTGGTGCTATTTACCGCACGCAAAACTCAGACGGCTGTTTGGTGACTTATACTTCGCGCTCGCTCTTGAATGGCAAAGCTATTTTGCAAAACACCCCTGAAACTCGACTGTTTACTGTAGCGATTAGCCACACTCATACCAGCCTCAAGCAGAATTTGAGTTTGCCTCAACAAATCCCGTTGGTCATTCCAGAAGTTGAAGGAAATGTTCAAACCAATTCAACGGATAGTAAGGCAATTCCAGCTCAAGCTATTCTGGAACTGGTTTGGGGAGAAATTAGCCAACTCGTCACTGGTTATCAATTATTAACTCGCAATTACGAGTTAACTTGTCTCAATAGAAAGTGTGTCAATTACAAAGAGCATTTACCAAAATGTACTGCCTGTCCTGTTTGTGGCAAGAGAACTCGCTCTGCTGAGCTAACATCGGTTCTTAATGAGGTAAACTTTGAGCAACCTTACGAAATAAAATTTGCGACTCCTGTACTGCAAATTAGTTTTAATTCCCCGGTTGAATGTTATCTGCAACAGGTAGTAACAGCTACTCGCCAGGAATTGCTTCAATGTCAACAGGAGATGGAACCCGGATATCAGCAGTTGTGGGAGTACCCCGCGAATTTGTTGGCTATTCACAGTTTCGGCCATCAAATTTTAGCAGCTTTACCTCTGACTATTTTGGCTTCACCTAATGATGTGAATTTTCTGGTAGAGAAGAGAGGTGCAAATGACTATGCAGGACTCTTTTACGATTTAGCAGAAGGAGGTTCGGGAACCTCGGAAGCTATTTTTCGTTCTCTCCCTCAATTAGCTCATGCGGCTGCTGAGTTAGCCCGCAGTTGTTCTTGCAGTTCTGGCTGTCCTAAATGTTTGATTCAGTCGGGATGCCCTGATGGTAACAAAGCTTTACTCAAGCAGGTGGGGCTGCTGCTGTGCGAAGCATTTTCTACTCCTCAAATATCAAAATAATTGGTGGAATAGACGGCTGAGAAATGGGAATGGGGAGAGAGAAATAGGGAAAATGGGAGTGGGGAATAGAGTGTAGCTTTTTTCAAACAAAAAAGCTACGCTCTATTCCCAATTTGTTTTTACTGTTTTTATTAAACAAGACGCTGCTTGCATCAACATAGAATTGTGCGAACCGCTACTGCGGTTTTTAGGGGTGCATTTTTCAGACTTGTACTCATGAAAAACAAGCTTGTCTTGCCAATCATTGACTCCCAAATTAGAGAGTCAACGCTGTTACATTTCAGAAATCAACCCTATAAACAAAAGAAAAAGCAAGCTTTAATCCCCAACCTCACACGAGATTTAAAGCAGGGCTGGCTTTTAACAATTCTCGCAGAAATAGACCGATGTTTATGGGGAAGGTGGGATTATTGGGCTTTGTGTCAAGCTGTCCCCGCTCATGCCTGGATGCGGTGGAAGATGGAGCCAATGCTAGCCCTTCTGGAAAACAGAAAACCCGAAAGCTTACCCAAATTTGTAATTGAGGAAACTTTGCCAGCAGAACCGATTCCCCAAATTGAATGGCAGCATTCTCCTGCCGCAGAAGCCATGTTAGATAATAGCCTCAATTGCATTCCTCAACATGGAGAATGGAAAACTTGGTCAGCTTGGGACTATTTGGAGTTTTTCTTGGACTGGGTTTTGTTCGCATTCGGACATCCAGCTTACAAGATTTTACCCCAAGAACCTGCCGGCTGTGAAGGTGCATCAATGCGTCTTTATCAGATGTTTGACCTGTCAATTCTCATGCTGTATCCTGAAGATTACATGGGCCGGCTGCTACCCCAAATTTGCGGAAAGACTGCTCAAAAAAGTTCAGGGTTTTATCCGACACCCTTAGCTTTGTGTCAGTTCATATCTAAGTTAGTCAGTGGCGATAAGACAGAGCGAATTTCCAGCTTCAATGAACCTGCGTGCGGTACGGGTGCTTTAATGTTAACACAGTCGAATTACTGTCTGAGCGGTATCGGTCAAGATATAGACCCTACTCTGTTAAAATGCGCTTTGTTTCAGTTTTATATGTTTTCACCTTGGCTGGCTGTTCCGATTTGGTGGTTGGGTCAAACTGATTTGCTCCTTGGCAATACTTTAAGTAGCGAGCGACCCCAATCAATAAACGCTGCTTACTGGTATAATGAGTGGTTTGAGCCAGTCGAGTCCCAGGCTAAAAATCATACTGATTGTCCTGTCGAACATGAAATAAGTTCAGGACAAAGCTCAGAAGTTATTGACTTGAATGAGAAGACATCAATTCACTCAAATCCAGTAGTTCAAGAAGTTGTTAAGGGCAAACGCCGACCCAGAAAGACGACAACATCTCCTCACCAATTTACGCTGTTTAATTTAGACGAATTCTAGCCCTATACGTACCTAATTCTCACTTGTGGCGGCGGGCGTAATGTTATGAGTAGGCTGGACTAATGAAGCAAAACTGATTGTAGAAACTGCTGCTTTGAGGACTTGTTCTGCCCAATCTGCTACAGCCAGCCCTTGAGTTTTAGCCGCATCTTGCATCTGGGCTTGCAGGTGCGTCGGGAGCTGTAGAGTTAAGGTAAAAGTATCTCGTTGGGCTCGTCTTGCCTTTTTGACTAACTCTGGCTCGATCCATCGATCGAGCCACAATTTACATTTAGATCCTCGTTCGTTACCATCTTTCTCAATAAAGCTTAGTTTGCCTAGCTTTTGACAATAAAAACTGTGAGGGTCGTCTTGAACAGGCTCAAAACTGCAATGATAGCAATTCCAGCAGCTTCGGCATGGAGTTTCTTTCTGACTGGATGTTGCTCCCAATTCCCCAGCATTCTTTTGAGTGGATGCTGAAATTTCACGGTTTGACGGATGATTGGCTGTTTGAGTTCGTTGGTTTTTGGAACTGCTCTCGTTGTTAGACTTATTCCTCGAAATTTTTTTCTGGTGTTCTTCAACAACTTGGGCAACGTGAAAAGCCGTAAGTTTGCCGTTCGGAGCAGTAGAAACGGCTTGGGCCCAAGCCCTAGGCTGCTCTTGGGAGGGTAGTGCTGTTAGAGGGCGAACTTGGCGCTCATTGGCGGGAAGGATTTGTGCGCCATGGCGCACATTTTCATAGACGGTTGCCGCCTCGATCAATTGGTAAGCCCAGCGACGAGACATTTCCCACCGATTAGTGCAATAGTCTTCAAACGTCGAGAAGTCTTGTCGGTAGAGGCGGCGATCCCGGATTTGGCGCAAAGCTTGCCCTATTTCCCAGAAAGCTTTCAAGCTCCGTTCGACTGTAGCTTCCAAGCTGCTTAATTCTAATGCTTCAGCATCAGTGAGCGTACTGCTCTGAGCAGACAAATCTTTAGCGTCGGCTTTGTTTAGGTGGCAGTCCTGTGCAACTCTCGCAGGGAGTTCAGCGCTGGGAACAACAGAGAAGTTATGTGCATCAGAACCGCGAACTGTTTTGGAGGTTGACATTGATGTTCCGTCGGTCTTGCGCGGTGCAACATTAAGTATTGCATAATGCAAGGGTAGTTGCGTAATCGATTAAGGCTTTGATGGCTCAAATTTTGTAGAAAGGGCGTAAAATAGCGAAAAAGTATCGGCTTCAACGCAGCAGAAAGTAAAATAGTGTACGGTAAAAGCGTTAGTTGACATCCTCCGGGTGCGTTCGCGCGCGGGGATTCCCAAGACCACTCTTTGGGCTTCCTCTTTCCACTACTCGGCTTACACTCGGAGGAGTATCCTCAGCCAAACTCTTGTCGGTGTCTCGCAAGGGCGTTAGTTCCCGTGTGCCCCAGGACTTTAAACCTAAATTTTCGGTAAGAAATTGTGACTGTTAGCTCTGTATCTTCTCTTATACTCGATCGCCAAAAGCGGCTGACTCAGTTGATCGAGCTGCTGCTGAAAGAAGGCTGGACTCAAAGCGCTTTAGCGTCCGCTATCGGAGTAGATTTTTCAACCGTATATCGGTGGTTAAAAGGGAAAACGATACCCGAATCCGATTCTAAGAACTTTCGGCAACTGGCAAAGTTAAGCGGTGGCAGTACCAAGACTCTGCAACTTTATTTGGATGGAGAAATATCCCTATCAGTTTATCAACGCGGTTTGGATGAGGTGGCGATCGGTCAGGTGAGTGGCAGCAAGAGGATAGGCTCTGAAAAAATTAAAAAAGAAGTTTTAGCAAAGATTTATTCCCTCGATCCAGATGATATTGCCGATATCATTTCTTCCTCAGTAGCATTTTTAGCCAAACTTGTATAGTTGGTAACAAGCAGCCTGCACCCTTACGGTTTTCAGTTGAGAAGCCGGAAAAATCACTGTCTCATTCCCCACTCCCCCCCTGACTTCTGGCGATCGCCGCTATTGCTCAGTCTTTTATGCTCTGAGCAATGTACCTTCTTACTCTATCAGACCTCAATCAAACTATTCATACTAGCCCAGTACAAGAGCCGCCTCTTGTTCCTTCCTATCTGCAAGAACGCTTGCAACTGCTTGTCAAGCAAATTTTAATGGGATTACCTGTCGAGCCAATTCTCAACAGTCACCCCCAGTTCCAGCAGTGGGTTTTCCAGCTCAAAGAACTATCGCCATCACTGTTTTTACCGCAGCGAAAACTGTTTGTTGACATTCCACTTCAAACAAAACTAGACCGAACAAAAAGGGGAGTGACAGAAGAAAATTCTTCCCCTTCTCCTCCATTTAAAGTGATACAAGTCCGTACAAATGTGGGTTTAGTCAAAGGAACACCCAGACTATTTGAGTGGGCGATTCGCCATCCTGTACTGACTTGGCAAGACCGAGTTAAGTTATGGGTAGCTGCCGAATTCTTCGAGATCGAGCCTCACAAGCTACAACTGATTATTTTGGCACTGCACCCGAGTCAACCTGCAGAAAAAGTTCTGTTTGCCTGGGACAGCAAGCAACACCGACACACTCAAAATTGGCTTTTGACTACCATTGAACGAGAGAGAAAACAAACAGTTATCAAGCTCAATGGTCATCTAACACCTCAACCGAAGGAAGTAGCAACAGCTATCAATTTGGATGAAGTCAATTTGGATGAAATCAATTTGGATGAAATCAATTTGGATGAAGTCAACGAAGTGTCGATATAATCTGTTCAGACTGTGTATAGCTCTTCTGGATTTGTGGTGGGAACGGTAGTGTGAGCCTCTCGCGCGGGCTTTTCGGGCCGCATCACTAGAATTTTTCTGATCACCTAAAACTCGGGAGAATCGACTTTATTACCATCCTCCTATCGAGAGACATCCACCTTCCGACGAAATTGCCCAAAAATCAATACTTTTCTTCTCTCCATAGGAGGATGACACTCTTTAATATGAGGAAAAACAATAGACTATGGATAAAATGTAGTAGGAATCTTAGCCGTGACTGCAACTACCGCCACCCAACCAAAAACAAGCCAACTAAAAACCATCCTGATAGTTGAAGATGACCCGATGATGCAGCTCGGTCTACAGCATATCCTCAATAACCAACCCCATTTAACAGTTGTCGCACAAGCTGTTAACGGCAACGAAGCCGTCAGTGCTGCACTGCAACACCAACCAGACATCGTGCTGATGGACATTGACTTACCCGGAATCGACGGTATTGCAGCCGCGCAGCAAATCAGAGCCGCCCTGCTACATACTCGTATCCTGATGCTCACCCACCACAGCAATCCAACTCAGGTTATGGCGGCTTTGTCCAGCGGCGCTCACGGTTACTGCGTTAAAGGCACTAACGCAGAACAACTTCTAGCAGCAATTACGGCTGTGCAAGAAGGTGGCAGCTACTTAGACCCTAAAATTGCCGACTGCGTACTGCAAAATCTCAAAACGCCGCTGCCCGATAGCTATGCGAAGGACGACATTAAGCTGACTGAACGGGAAATGCAGGTTTTGCAGCAGCTAGTTGAGGGTAAAAGCAATAAACAAATCGCTGCTCAACTAGGAATGAGCGTCCACACCGCCAAAGGTCATGTAGAGATGATTATAGCTAAATTTGAAGCGAGCGATCGCACCCAGGCTGCCGTTAAAGCACTGCGTTTGGGGCTGGTTTAGCCGTTGGAATGCAGCTTCTAATTGTTCTAAAAAAAGTGGTTTTTGAGGCGTAGCTATCGCGTAGCAAATTATAACAGCTTGTCAATCTTCAAACTTTGGCAATGTCAACCAAAACTTCGCTCCTTTTCCCAATTCGCTATCAACGCCAATCTCTCCGCCGTGAGCCTCAACAATTTGCCTGCAAATGTAAAGTCCCAATCCCAACCCTTGCCTTAAACTAACTCCAACTCCCCTCGTATAAGGCTCGAATAATCTTGCACATTGCTGAGGAGAAATTCCTGCCCCATTGTCTGCAACCGTACAGCGAACCATCTCACCTTCCCGTTTAGCTTCTACAGTCAAAATAAACCCCGACTGATTGTATTTAACAGCATTGTCGATCAGATTGCCAAACACCCGCCATAGCTGCTGGGCATCAGCATTGACTAAAGGCAAATCTGCTGCAAAACGCTGCTTAACCTTGACTCGATGCTGGTTGAGAATTGGTAATCTTTCAATAAGAATATTTTGGACTAAAGCGGGCAGCGACAGCGGCTTCATGGCTAAAGAAGCACTTTTCACATCAAACTGTTGTGTTGCTGTTAGTGACTCAATCAACTGGAGTTGGCGCGAACAACTTTGCACCATAACCTCCACAGTCCGCCTATCAATAACAATGTTACTGGCAGCATCATTGAGGCGACTCCGCAGCAGTAGCGACATTCCTGATAAAGGCGAGCGCAAATCGTGCGAAACAGCGTGCAACAGCATTCTTAAATTGGCTTCTGCTTGCTGTCTTTCTTGAATTTCCTGGCTGAGCTGAACATTTTGTGCAGCCAATTGCACGTTAGCACAGCGAAGTTGCTGCTGCAAGCGCTGCATTTTAAGTTGGGCAGATACCCGCGCCAACACTTCAACAGGCTCAAAAGGTTTTATAATGTAGTCAGCACCGCCCGCCTCAAACCCTTTTACTTTGTCAAATACGTCATCTAAAGCGCTGATAAAAATTATAGGGATATCACAAGTAGCTTCAGATGCTTTAAGTTGACGGCAGACTTCATAGCCATCCATACCGGGCATTTTTATGTCTAGCAAAATCAAGTCGGGTGCTTGCAATTCTACTGCTTTTAAAGCTCGCTCTCCACTAATCAGCTTCCTGACTTTGTAACCGTTTTCAATTAGCAGTTGAGAGAGTAGTTGAATGTTAGCGGGAATATCGTCAACAATCAAAATGTCAGCCAAAAATTGTTTAGTTTGCTCCATCATCTATCGCCACCAAAGGACAGAGTTTTGAGTTTTTTGCGAATATTGCCAACCGCTATTTTCCCAGCCGCGCTGTTCGCACCAGCAGCATTAACAGGCGACTTAACATCAGCCACAGTCACGGGTTCTTCTGGATCGTTCGGATGTGGCAGCAATTGGTAAGCGAATCGAATCCGCTGATCCAGCTCTTCATCTATATTGAGCAGTTTACCCGTCTGCTGCTCTACTGACAAAGCTTTCGCCCGCCTTTCAAGCTGCGGTCTGATGCTGCTGTCCCACAGTTGTTCAGAATCTTTAGCTCGCTTTATGTCGCCGGGCCGCACCGGAATCTTGAGAGGGTAGGGAAATAAAGCTTCCGTCCCCGTTGCGTAGGCCGGTGAAGTGATGACGCACTTGCCTTGAGGAAACCTCAGAATTTCGTCAGGACTAATCAGCGGTTTCTTTTGCAACTGTTCGCTCCAGTTGACAGAACGGCTCGTTTGCTGCCCCGTCGAGCTGCCGGTCGATCGATTTTTTACCAGCACTTCCACTTCCCCGTACCGCTTAGAATATTTTTCGGCTGTCTCAAAATCGCCGGGGTTAAAGAGGACATGAGTTGACAGAGCACTGGCGATCGCAGCCCCTTTTTTATCCCCATAGAGATTATAGAGTTGATTGAGTGATTGAATGCCAACAATCGGTACGCCGCCAGCAGAACGATATTCGTTAGCCCACTGATCCATTCTGTCAAACTTGAGAGACGGAAACTCGTCTAAGCAGTACAAAAATGGGTCAGAACGTACCCGACTCAAATTAGACACCACACATAAATGAATAGCAGCAGCTAACAGCGGCCCCACTACAGTGCGTCTTTGGTCATCTAATTTGAAAATAATGCACTTTTTGCCTTCTAAAGCAATCGGAATGGTGCTGCGACCAATAAATGCCCGCAGCAAATCTTTTTGAATGAAACTGGAGTAGGTTGCCTCTGCGGTTGCCTTAATGCCCGCCACTGTTTTTTCAGCATCTTTTGAACTTAATAACTGCGAAAAACTAGAGGCAATCCACCTGTCCATTTTGAGGGGATGACCGTCGGGCCGATGAACGGCGTGGTCGATGCGCTTGACCAAATCTGGCAGTTGAATAATTGCGTACACAAAAGCTAAATCCGGGTAAGGACTGCTTTTTGCCAACTGCACTAAACCCTTCGCCATCAACTCGCCTGCTTTCTCAAAAAACTCATTGCCTTTACTCTCCCCCGGACTAGCATTTCGAGCAATAACTTGTCCAATTTCTGCTGCCATTACTGCATCTTGTGCATCTCTCATAAAATCCAGAGGATTGATAGTGCCGCTGTAAGCTTCCCCTGGCGCAAACACTTGCACGTCGTAGCCGTAGCGCACTGCAAGGGGTGCAAGCAGTTTCATTTGGTCTCCTTTTTTGTCGTAAATAATGGCAGGAAAACCTTGCTGGAATGCACTTTCAACCATCCGGTCAATGACGCTGAATGTTTTGCCAGAACCCGGAGCACCAATGACTAAAGTGCCGCGTTCTGCGTGGGGAAACCAAACTGTAGGAGATGCACCTAATAGCGTTTGCAATCTAGCGCTCAATCCCTGACAACCTTTAAACCAATAAGTCGGCGTACCGCTCCACAAAGTGACGGGCTGCCGTTTTTTTTCTTTCATTTGCTTGAGGGCAGAGCCTGTGGCTGCCAATTTTTCAGCCGTCCCGCAGAGCCGCCCGGAGGTAATTTTACCCTTTCCGTTTCCAACTAATTTGGAAACAATAAGTAAGCCTGCCATTAGCCCTAACATTGCCAGTCCCTCTGGCTTCATAAACTGGCCCAACAACCCCCCAAAATCTATGCTAGTTAACGAACGTTTAGGAGCTTGAACTGCCATTGGTATCAAGGTAGCTTTGTTAATTTTAGGCAGAAATTGCAAATTGTTCATTTTTTTTAGCTCTTAAAAAAACTAAATGTTTCAGCTAGCGGCTATCGCCTCAAGGGGGAAAAAATGACAAAAATAGGTAAACAATGGTAAGAAGCAATAACGCGAAATCTCCCAGTAAGACAGTACAGAATTCTAGTGGAAAGTCCAACACGCAAAAGAACAAGAGTGCTGATTATTACGAGATAGATCCGGAGCTATTCAACAGTGATTACAACCAAACTCGCAAGCCCTCTTTGCCCTATGGAATCGTGATTAACGATAACCCAGCAGGTATTTTGCTCCCGAACGACCAGCTTGTCAAAGCGGAATGGCACGTAATGCCTAATGTTGAGGAATTGACAACGGTCGAACTAAGCGAAGAAGTGACAGGCTTACTGCTCCCAAAAGCGAGAATGTTGGTATTAGCTTTTGTGCCTGAGTACATCCGCTACAAAGATATTGAAGAAAATGGAGAATTAGCAGGTAGTTTTATTGGGCTTTACGACGAATATCGCGATTCCCTCGATAAAAAGACGCAGGAAGTGTGTTCCGAACACGCTCTCATCTTTCTAAATCCCAAAAACCAACCCCTGCATCAGGTACCGATTGTCGTCCGCTTCAAGAATGTAGCCCTCTGGAGCTTTAAGAGCGCTAGAGAAGAATTTTACCGCAATTTGGAACGGGCATTTGCTGATTGCTTTGGGAGAGATTACAGCGGTAAAAATGACAAGTGGCGCTCTTTGGGAGTGTTGAATGTCGAGTTTAGAGCTCTCAAAGAAGGGGAAGGTAAAAATAAATCGTTTTGCTGCAAAACTCATAGCATTACTCAGCCAACTGATGCTAATTTTCACAAGCTATTTCTCGGTCAAAAACCACAAAAGAAATTGATTTGGGGACTGCACAATAGCATTGCTGGTTTCATAGACGCTAGCGATGCCGGGTTGCCAGCTATAGCCGCTGGTGCCGAACCTGAAGTCCAGGCGTTGCCAGAAAGTGTAACTAACCGCAAAAATCGAGGTAAATTGTCGCCCCCTCGCAAAATTGCACAAGTTGAAGGAGGAACAGACTCAGAATTAGAGGAGTTAGATGAATTTTCCGAGGCTGCTGAGGTTGAGGTTGAAGTTGAGGTTGATTCAGAAGAAGATTTTGACTTCGATGAACCCGCAGACTACTAAACACTAACTACTGAAAAGCTGGCTGTCAGCAAGTTGATAGGTAAGGCCGTCGTAGCAAAATTGAAGCTGGCGGCGGCCTTGTTTGGAAAGCTGATTCACTTCTAGACAAGGCAAACCCTCGTGTGAGGAACTGTCAGCCTTAAACAAAGGAGTTTTCGGCGGTTTATGGGGGTCGAGATAAGCTGCAAATACTTCTGTTGGCATTTGACTTGAATCATTAGGAATTAAGTAGCCAACATAAAGGCAGCCTTTTGTGCCGCACAGAGTGGAATTATTGAAATCATAAAGGTTCAGCCGTCCTACCGAGCCATTAACTTGCCACACTCGCATTCTCTTAATCGCTTCCGCCGCAGCACTTTGCCCAGCCGCTACTTTGAGTTCTGGAAGGCTGCTGTGTTCCTTTACAATTAGGGTTAAAGTTTCTTTTGGAGTGACTCGCAAAGCTTGTTGCCAAGAAGCTGGTGCGGTTGTTGCTGAACTAGAATTCGTGCAAGCAACTGTCCCCAATAATAGCGACAGGGCGGTAAAAACTGTCAAACCAATGCGAAACCAGTAACCAATTTGATTTAACCAAACCGGGGGGTTGACAATCTTTTGGGTGCCTGCTGTTTGTTGCTTAACTCTATTTTGTTTAACCATTTGTTACTCCCATCCTACAAGATAAAAGAAAAAAAAGGACAATAAGCAGAAAAAAAAGACAATAAGAGAGAGATTTTTTGGTTGAAGTAAGCTGTTGTCTGTCTAAATTTTACAGTCAAATTTTATGACTGACTTCGGGGAATACAAAACGACTCTACAATTTATATCCTGCACAGCTTAGAAGTCATATCTAATCCGTTGACATCGGAATTATTATCTGTCTCTTCTCTTTCTCTGTGTCCTCTGTGCCCTCTGTGGTTTAATCATTCGGGAGCATCTTAATGAAAGCAGCCAAACCCAAAATTGGAGTTAGGAGCCAGGAGTCAGGAGTCAGGAGGAAAGAGTCAGAAGGAAGGAGTCAGAAGAAGTGTTTTTACCAATATGAGGCGCTCCCAATCATTCCGATACAACCAGAAGTGATATCAGTGCTATAAAAAAATCAATGGTTTCAGCAATTAAAAACGTCCTGGTTGCGGAGAAGGTTGTTAGAGTTGTTGATACCTTGCTTTTCCACCTCCTCTTTCCCCTGGTTCAATGGGAGAGCGCAGCCGTGCCAAGAGTAACTGCTATCCCCAAACCGATTAGTATCAGAAAAGTTTGCTGCTTTCGCTTGTGAAAAAGTCGAATAAAAAACCACATTCCCATCAAACAAGAGCTGAGGAACGGCGCAACCTTAATATTCCAACTAGCATTTAAAGTAATGCCGGAGCCGACCGAGTTGCTGATGCCGTTGCTGTCACCAGAATTAGCTTGGCAATTGTCGCTGGTATTGTGGTTATAAAGCTCTCGAACTTTTTCCCCGTACTGTTTGAGAGAGTAGCCGCCTAAAATGTTGGAATAGCTGGCATCAATTTTACTGCCAGAACCCCCAAAGTGTTTCTGCGCTACTCGCTCAATTAAGCGATCGCCCTTGAACACCTGCCCAGTTTTAGGGTCAATTTCCTGTTGGCTGCTGACTACGTTCTCAGCTAGAGAATTTTGCAAGACTTTATCCTGAACAGCAGGAGGAAAATATTGGAAGAGTTCCTCTCTTGTAGGTTTTTGCCCTCTGTTGACGTTCAGGATAAAGTTAGCCCCCCCTGGAATTGAGCTGACAGCACGCTGCACGTCTTCCCGGTAACTCATCAACTGATAGCGACCGATCGCCCGCCCGCAGTTGCGAGCTCCTTCAGTACAAACCATCTCCCCAATGGCTTCGTAGTCGGCACTGGCTGCACTTTCCAATTTGGCGATTCCTTCAGAAAGCTTCGCTAACGCCTCCCCTAATGAAGCTACATCCACACCGCTAACGTAAGTCGCTGGGCGCGCGCACTCTCGCTTTGATTCAGGTAGAGGCTGAGTTGGTAAAGTGTTTTCTTTAGCTTGATTTGAACTCAGCGGCTTTGAAGATTTTGTTTCGGATGCGACGCCTTTTGAGCGAGAAATACTGTTAGAAGAACCGCCTTCCAATTGACCGACAAACATAGGCGAATTAACGCTGTAACTGAGAAACGGAACTGGGCCAATTATGTAAGGCGATTTGCCGCAGGGCAAACTAAACCTGAAGTACAGAGCCGTGTCAACAGTATCGCTGGTTTCTGACGGTTCCATTACCACTACTTTAAACACTTCCCCAAAAGGATGCCGGCCCGTCGGTTCCCAACCGCTCAAACAGCCAGAACCGCCTCGCACTTCCTGGTATTTGCCGCTAATCCACTGCTTGCCTTCTAGCGGTCCTGTGGCGCGGCGACCGGCGTTTTCCATGTCGTCGAGTTCGATATAAGCGCAATCTTTCTCGCACGCTACCGCAAATCCTTCTACATCGGAACCGGAAATTGTATTAGACCGTTTGCTTTCATACCTACTGTAGATCGTGTCAATTCGCATGATTGTGCTGCCAATAGACGCAATAGGAACAGGAAAACTAGAAAGTGGGACTTGACTCAGCAGCGGAATATTGCTGATGAGTTCCTCTGACCAGCCAGAGAACTGTTCTAAATTTACGCTATTAAGGTTAGGGATTTGGGCGATCGCAAACTCAGATAGGTCAATTTGGTTAAGTTTTGCCTGCGCTAGTTGCGGTACTTGTTTTACAGCTTGACCAATTGGTAATTGGTTGATGTTAGGGTTCACTCCGGCTATTTGAGAAGATAAAGAAGCAATTGGAGGAACATCGCTCAATTGAAATTGGCTAAGATTCGGAACAATTTCAGCCAAGTGACCGACAGTTTGCTTCCCAGCTAAGGGAAATGCTGACAAGCTGATCTTCTCTAAATTGATATCCCCTAATGCCAATTGTTCAATTGCTTGCAAAGACAGAATTTCAGGTTTTACATCGTTGATGTCCCCCAGCTTCAAGATGTTGTCAACAGAAGTGCCAGCTTGCCAGCTTCGGCCGCCAGAACTTCCAGAACTAGCAACGGCGGGCAGAGAACTAAAGGTAATTTGGCTCCAATCTGGCAGCAAAACTCTAGATTGCTCTTTTTCCCAAATTTTAGTAGGTAAGGAACTAGCGCTAGCAATTGATGGAAAGCTGAAGAAAGTAATGCATATCGCAGCACAAATTAGGCAGAGTGTACTGGCAGCTATTAAGGCAGAGCCTATCTGGCTTGATTTTTTTAACGGCTTGGGACTGTTCATGGAAATCCTCTTGATGTTAACTAAAATCGCGAAAAAGAAAGCTGCTCTATTTTTTCTGAGTTGATGCGTCCAGGACTGCATTTCTCGATCTTCGCTTTTTTCTTTAATCAAGCTCCAGTTCCAACTGTGGATTCGGCCGGACTGCTGAATCTGTCCAAGGAGTATCTGCTAAGTTGGACAAATCATAAACATTTTCTTGGTAAGCGTCGTCAAAATTACCTTGACGAACTTCCCTAGGTGATGAGTAACTGACAGTCAAATCGGGTTGCGATTCGTAACCGGAGTTGTTATAGCCGGAATTAGGTTCGATCGATGAATTGTGCATGGTTTTTCTTAGTTTATGTGGTGAATAGTTTTAACTTAAATCGCATCTAGTTTTGGCAACTTCATCCCTGTGAGCGATTTCGTTCAGTAAAAATTACCCCCTCCATTTGGAGGGGGCAGCTCTATGAAAGCTGGGGGGGTGACAACCCCGTTAGAAGCTAGACAAGGTAAGGCGTTCTTGCTGCTAGACCCAATTCGCGAGCATTATCTTCTAATGAAAATGGGTTGGTATCAAGATAATCGCATCAAAAGCAATGTCATCCACGTTCGCCTGAAAGATGGAAAAATCTGGATTGAAGAAGACTGGACTGAGGACGGCATCGCAACCGATTTACTGCAAGCGGGGGTGTCTTGTGAAGATATTGTCCTCGCCTTTCATCCACCGCGTTTGCGTCAGTTTACGGAATTTGCAACTACGTAACGCGATCGCTCTTATGGAGAAAATAGCACATCGCGCATCAAGAGCGATCGCGCACTTGTCTAATTCGCAGCCAACAAACCCGACATATTCAGCACTTTTTCTGACCAGATTTTTACCTGTTCGCTAACTTTTATTCGTTGCTGAACGTTCGATCGAATCTCAGCCCAAGAATACTGCCAGCAAGCTAACTGAACCTGCAACTCAACTAACTCAGCAGCTATTTCTATCTCTGTATCGGCAGCAGTCCATTCAATAAACAGCTTGCTTTCTTGCAGTAAATCTTCAATTATTTCGCCATGAGCTGTATTTTGACAGCGGGATTTGATTCGCGCTAAATTTGATGCTAAATTTCCCAGACGAACCGGCAGTTCGTCTCGCAAATAGCGTGACTTTAAAGCATTCCAATCTCTCATAACTCTCCTAATAGCCGTTGAACGATCTGAGCAACTCGATCTCGAATCATCGGATCTTGAATTTCCATCGAACGATTGTTTTGGCGGGGGCGGATATTGATGAGAGATTCATAACCTACTTCTTGTGTCAGCGGATACCAATCTGCTCCCCAAATATCTACTTGCTTGCTCCCATTTTCCAGCAATACAGCTTCGCAGTCAGCGTGAAGCTCTCCACCACCAGCTAAAATTCCCCGTTCGATATCCACTGCCAGTTTAATATAACTGCTCAGGATTTCCAACATTTCTTCAAGTTGCTCTTTGGTAGCACGCTCTTGTATCAGATTAATCATCTTTGTCTGCGCTTTCGATAAACTACTTTTTAAGTTACGTTAACTGTGCTTGCCTCAAAAGCAATTGCTTGCCAAACAATACAACATTTCCCCCTGGATTTAGGAACATCAAATTGATGCTTGATAAGTATCATTGTAGAATAAACTTAGTTATATTTATCCACAACTCGGTAAATTACTGTCATATGCTAAATATTCTATCCAATAAAATGATGCACTTTCTATCTCCCCATCCACCCATTCTAATGGGTTTTCACAAACACCTTCTAGTCCAAATAAGCTGACAGTTTTACCAACATTTGGAAAATCATCATCTATAACTGTTCTAGAGGTTTTTTCGAGAGGCTTGAAATCATGGGAGCCGGGAGGCTCTTCTACATATCCGGTTAATTGGCGTACCGATGTTTTGACTCCATCGAAAATTAGGTAAGATTTTGGCAGAAAAGTTATTTCATTTTGGGGATTAAGTGGATGATTTGGTAGCAAGCCGAGTTGACGGGTGGGAATGACAATTTTTGAATCGCGGATCAAAGGTCGATCTAAATTACAATTTGTGAAATAGAGTAGGTCAAAATGATTGCTAATTACAGTCATTGAATTTTCTCCAAAGTAATCGTTTCTATGCTTGCTAGCGGGATTTGTAAAGTGCCATTGCTTATAGGGGTTCTCTGAAAAATTTTATCTTGAATATAACATAAAAAAGGTTTTTTTACGTGCAGTTGGAGAGTTTTTGCTGCTGTCGTTTGCTGCCGCATCTGTTCCGATTTCAGGATTGTTAAGATTGCGATAATTGTCAGTTCGATTGACGGCGCGGATCTCGGGTTTACCCCAATTACTCCTGTTACTCATTATTTGGTCAAGATTGCGCTGCTTCAACTCGATCGAGTTTATTTTTTAAACCGCGATCGCGATCGCAGCTTTGAAAATTTTTGGCGATCGTGCAATGAAACCGCTAACTCCACAAGACATCCTCAAGCGTTACTCAAAACACCGGACAGGTATTGACAGCCCCGGCTCCTTTTACTCTCCTTTGGAAACGAAAGTAATGATGAGAGCTAATCCGCCCCTTAAGCCTGAAATATTAACAGCTATTTCAACTATTTTTACCGATAAAAATCAAAAACCTCAGTTGCAAGCTACACTTAAAACTCCTTACCAACTGATCGATACTGCTTTCAATCTTGAAACAGCCCTTCAACCATTCCAACAAGCAAAAATCATCGGTATAGACTGCGAAACAACAGGGCTTGACCCCTACCAAGCCAAAATTAGATTGTTACAACTTGCCATTCCTGACCATCCAGTAATCATTGTAGATTTATGGGCAATTGAACCGAGTTCCCTCGAACCATTACGCTTGCTTCTAGCCAGTCCTGCACTGAAGGTAGGTCACAACCTCAAATTTGAATGGCAAATGCTCGCTTTTGCCGGACTGGAACCATCCAAACCCTTTTTCGATACCTATTTGGCTTACCGAGTGCTGACGGCTGGACTAAAACGCCACCTGTCCCTAGAGTCTGTCAATGAGAATTTGTTGAAAGTAAAGCTAGACAAAACGCAGCAAGTTAGCGATTGGTCGGGAAACTTAACACTCGCTCAACTGCAATATGCTGCTACCGATGCTGCAATCTTACTCCCGCTGGCTGCTGCTCTGCAACAAAAACTGAAAGCTTCTAAGCTTTGGAAAACTGCTTTACTAGAGTTTGCTTGTCTGCCTGCGGTGGCTTCTATGGAACTCAACGGAATGCTTTTAGATAGAGAACAGTGGAAAGTTTTGGGAGTCAAGCTCTGTCATCAACGCGACTCTCTTTTAAAACAAATTAATTCACAACTCCATCGACCTAACCCTCACCAACAAATCTCTCTGCTGCCCGAATTTATGGATACAATTAATCCTCGCTCTCCCAAGCAAGTCTTAGCCGCTTTGCAAGAAAAAGGTATTCCTGTTACTTCCACTAGCTCTCAACATTTAATTCCTTTGCAAGGCGAGTATCCCGTTATTCAAGCACTGTTAGAATACCGCAGTTTATCAGCTCGTATCGATACTTTTGCTTTGGTTTTACCTGAACGCATTCACCCGATTACAGGGCGCATTCATCCCAATTGGTTTCAGATTGGTGCTAGATCAGGACGGTTTAGTTGTCGAGAGCCAAATTTAACGAATATCCCCAGAGATAAGGAAACCCGACAGTGTTTTAAAGCTGCACCCGGTTACGTCCTGCTCAAAGCCGATTACAGCCAGATTGAACTGCGGATCATGGCGAAGGTTTCGGGCGATCGCACGATGGTGAAAGCTTACTCCAAAGGGGAAGATTTGCACTCTCTCACAGCTTCTTTGGTGCTAGCAAAACCCTTATCTGAAATAACTCTCGAAGACAGACAGCTCGGCAAAATTATTAACTTCGGTTTAATTTATGGCATGGGAGTTACAAAATTTAAGAATATGGCTCAAGCAGAGCATGGAGTCACTTTAACGCTGCAACAAGCTTCACACTTTCGTAAGAAGTTCTTTGAATCCTATACAGGTATCAAACAATTTCACGCCAAAGTTCGGAAGGCCTGGAGCCGAGGTATCCGAGAAAGTCGCACAGTCTTAGGCAGAAGGAGATTATGGTCAAAAGATACTAAACCGCTGCTTAATGAGATGCTAAATAACCCAATTCAAGGAATGAGCGCTGACATTACTAAACTCGCTCTTGCTTTACTTTTTATGCCTCTGAGCCGCACTGGTGCTAAACTGATTTGTGTCGTTCACGATGAAATTTTAATAGAGTGTCCTCTTGAACAAGTGACGGCAGTTAAAGCCTTGCTTAAAAAATGTATGGTGAGAGCCGGGAATAAATTTCTCTCTCCGATTCCTTGCGAGGTAGAAATTAAGGTGATGGAAAGTTGGGGGGGGTAAGAGATTAACGGGGAAAGATTGGGAGTGGGGAGGGGAGAAACCGCACCCCAGGCATTGCTGTGAAAATTCCACTTCCTGACCACTCCCCATTCCCCTAACAGTCACCGCATAATTCCGCGCCCAACCTCCCACCCCTAAACAACGATTGTTGAGGTGCAAGTGAACAGTTGATTTCAAAACATAATGAATGTAATTCTCACTGTTAGTAACCAAGCCGCAAATATCGTTGGTAAGTTATCAAAATGCGCTATTGCCATGCTGCACCAAGCTGAATATAGCGTTATCAGGCAGGAGGGAGAGCGCGGCTACACAACCAATGCTTTAACTGTACCGCTTGAACCAGAAACAGGTTTAACTTGGCAGGGAGTAAAACTATGCCTTGAAAATTGCGGCTACCGCGTCCAAGTTAAGTCTTAGATTACTTATACAATAATCCGTGCATCTGGTTAATAACAAATGCACGGGTTATTATTTCCCAGACCGTCCTGGACGCAACGCCACCACCACAAACGGGGGGATTGCCCGCTATTTCAGGCTTATTCAGAGGCTGGGCGTAAGTCCTGCTATAGAAAGTGCCATAAAACTTTTGCGCTAATTCTATCAACAGTCAAAACTTTTTGGCTCAC